>JBKJNL010000499.1:0-4571 GCA_046593615.1 Myxococcota bacterium
CCGAATTCCATCGTGTAGCTGGCGCGGCCCTGGGTGCGGCTGCGGATGGCGTTGGCGTAGCCGAACATCTCGGCGAGCGGCACGTGGGCCGAGATGACCTTCATGCCGGCGCGGTCTTCCATGCCCTGGACCTGGCCACGGCGGGAGTTCAAGTCGCCGATGACGTCGCCCATCCAGTCTTCGGGGGTGACCACTTCGACCTTCATGACGGGCTCGAGGATGATCGGGCCGGCCTTGCGGGCGGCCTCCTGGAAGGCCTGCGAGGCGCAGATCTCGAACGTGCGCGCGTCGGAGTCGACCTCGTGGTAGTCGCCGTCGGTCAGGCTGACCTTGACGTCGACGACGGGGAAGCCGGCGCGGATGCCGCGGGTCAAGGCGCCGGTGACGCCCTTTTCGACGCCAGGCACGAACTCCTTGGGCACCGAGCCGCCGACGGTGTCGTTGATGAACTCGAAGCCCTTCCCGGACTCGTTGGGCTCCACGACGATCGTGATCTTCGCGTACTGGCCCTTGCCGCCCGTCTGCTTCTTGTACGTGTTGTCTTCTTCTTGGCGCTTCGTGATCGTCTCGCGGTAGGCGACCTGCGGCTTGCCGACGTTGGTCTCGACGCCGAACTCGCGCTTGAGGCGGTCGACGATGATTTCGAGATGCAGCTCGCCCATGCCGGCGATGGTGGTCTGGCCGGTCTCTTCTTCGGTCTTCAGGCGCAGCGAGGGATCTTCGGCGGCGAGGCGCGCGAGGCCCGAGCCCATCTTTTCTTGATCGACCTTGGTCTTGGGCTCGATGGCCAGCGTGACCACGGCCGGGGGCACCGTGAGGCGCTCGAGGACGACGGGGTGCTCTTCTTCGCAAAAGGTGTCGCCGGTGACGCACTCGACGCCCATGGCCGCGCAGATGTTGCCCGCGTAGCACTCTTCGATTTCGTTGCGCTTGTCGGCGTGCATCAGCACCAGGCGACCCAGGCGGACGCGCTTGCCCGTGCGCGCGTTCATGATGGTCATGCCCTTCTTGAGCACCCCCGAGTAGACGCGGATGAAGGTCAGCTGGCCGAACTTGTCGTTCAGCAGCTTAAAGGCCAGCGACGTCAACGGCTCGTCGTCGCTCGCGGTGCGGATGATGATCTTCGAGAGATCGTTCAGGTCCTTGGCCTTGACCGGCGGGATGTCGATGGGCGACGGCAGGTAGTCGAGGACGGAGTCGAGCAGGTACTGCACGCCCTTGTTCTTGAACGAGCTGCCGCAGAAGGTCGGCACCAGCTTGAGGCTGATGGTCGCCTTGCGCAGCGCGGCCACGAGCTCTTCTTCGGCGATCTCTTTGCCGTCGAGGTACTTCTCGGCGATGACGTCGTCGACGTCGCCACACTGCTCGAGCAGCTTGTCGCGCCATTCCTTGGCCTGGGCCTCGTACTCGGCCGGGATCTCGACGAGCTGGTACTCGGAGCCCATGTCTTCGTTGGACCAGGTGATCGCCTTCATGCGCACCAGGTCGATGAGACCCGTAAACGTGTGCTCGTTGCCGATGGGCAGCGTCATCACCGCGGGCTTGGCCTTGAGGCGCTCGATGATCATGTCGACGCAGCGAAAGAAGTTCGCGCCGGTGCGGTCGAGCTTGTTGACGTAACACATGCGCGGAACGCCGTAGCGGTCGGCCTGGCGCCACACGGTCTCGGACTGCGGCTCGACGCCGGCGACGCCGTCGAACACGACGCAGGCGCCGTCGAGGACGCGCAGCGAGCGCTCGACTTCGATGGTGAAGTCGACGTGTCCGGGCGTGTCGATGATGTTGATGCGGTACTCGGGGTTCTTCTTGGCGTCGAACCCTTCTTGGCCGATGCGACGACGCCACGAGCAGGTCACGGCGGCGGACGTAATCGTGATGCCACGCTCGCGCTCTTGCTCCATGTAGTCGGTGGTGGTGGCGCCTTCGTGCACCTCACCGATGCGGTGGGTCATGCCGGTGTAGAAAAGGATGCGCTCCGTCGTCGTCGTCTTGCCGGCATCGATGTGGGCGATGATGCCGATGTTGCGGGTGCGCTCCAGGGGAAACTCGCGGGCCATGACCTTGCTCCAACTTGATGGACGAGGCGCACCCGCGGGCGGCGGCTCTCGATCCGGACGTGAAATCGACGTCGCCCCATAGACAGCAGCCAACGCCGTTGCGCAAGGGGCCAACGTCGGCGCCTCGTCGCCGGACCCCCGCTGCGTTCGGCCTGCGTCGTCGCGGCACGACGCGGATCACGGCACACTGGCGGCAGCGATGAGCCCGCTTCTTCCCTTGCTGTTGGCCGGCGCCCGCGTGTTGTGGGCCGACACCGCTGTTCCCTTTGACGACGGCAGCGGCGTCGGTGTCGGCGTCGCCGCCTCTGGCGCGGGCGGCGTCGTCGAGCGCGCGGCCGTCGTCGCCGCCGGCCACGTCGTCATCGCCGGCGCCGACGCCGACGCTGCCTTTGCCCTGGCCGGCTGTCCGCTGGCGATGGGTCGCGCGCCCGACGTCGCCTGCCTGGCGCGGGCCGCGCTGCTCGCCGAGGCCACAGTCGCGGTCGCCATCATCGACGACGACGACGCCGTGGTGGTCTCGGCCGCCGGCGAGCGCCGCCGGGTGCAGGCCGTCGACGGCTCCCTCGCCGACGACATCGTCTTTGCCGTCGCGCCCGCCGACACCGCCCGCCTGCGGCTGCTGCTCGAGCCGGCCGACGCCCACGTCTTTCTGGACGGTGCCAAAGACGTCGATGGCGACGTCGATGGCGAAGTCGATCCGGCGTCGGCGCTGTCGTTGGCGCCCGGCGAGCATCGGCTGCGCATCACCCGCGCCGGCCATGTCGACGCCGCCGTCGTCGTCGTCGCCGAGGCCGGCGAGAGCCTGCGGTTGTCGGTGGTGTTGGCCGCGCTGACGGCGCCCGCGCCCACGACCACGACCAGCCCGGCCCCGCCGACCGCACCACCGACGACGGCACCCCTGATGAACGAGCGACCGCCGCTGTGGTCGCTGGCCGGCATCGGCGCCGGCGTCGTCGTCGGGGCCAGCGCCGTCGTGGTCGGCGGCGTCTTCAGCGGCCTCGCCTCGGCCAGCATCGCCGCCGCCGAGGCCAGCGAATTCCAGGACGAGCGCCAGGCCTACGCCGACGTCGCCAACCAGAACCTCGCTGGCGCGGGGATTGCGTATGGGGTCGGCGTCGCTTCGCTTTTGGCCGCTGCGGCCGGTGGGGCCTGGTTGTGGTCGGGGGATCCGTGATGCGCTGGACCAACACCTTCTTTGTCGCCGCTGTCGGCGCGCTCGTCGTCGCGGTCGTCGTCGGTGGCGCCTGCTACCAGCCCGAGCTCGACGGCCTCCGCTGCGACGACGACCACCCCTGCGTCGCGGGGAACGTCTGCCTGCGCGGCACCTGCGTCGTCGCCGGCGCAGGAGCTTGCGCCAGCGACGTCGACTGTCCGGGGTCGGTCTGCGTGCTGTCGCTGTGTGACGGCGATGACTGCCAGCGCTGCGCAGGTTGGACCGGCACCTGCGCCGGACCCGCCGAAGGCGAAGGCGAGGCCAACGAAGGCGAAGGCGAGGTCGTCGGCGAGGGCGAGGGCGAAGCCGGCGGCGAAGGCGAGGGCGAGGCCTTCGACCCCTGCAACGTCGGTGCTGATCCCGAGCGCGACGGCTTCGTCGACGGCGACCTCACCATCGACAACCCGGCGACGCTCTCGGTGATCGCCGGCAAGCGCGGGGTCAACGGCTCGCTGCGCGTGGTGCTCGACGCCGGCGTCGACCTCGAAGCGCTGCGCGGCCTCGAAGCCATCAACGGCGACCTCGTCGTCGACGGTCCCCTGGCGCTGTCGGTGCCGCTGTTGCGCTGCGTCGCCGGCTCGCTGTCGTTGCGCCGGGTCACCAGCGTGTCGTTGCCGGGCCTGGTCGCCGTGCCCGGCTCGGTCGTCGTCGAACAGACCGCCCTCGACGACCTCGCCGGGCTGCGCGGCCTGCAGGTGGTCGGCGGCGACGTCGTCATCGCGGGCAACGGCCTGGCCACGCCGACCGGCCTCGCGGGGCTCGTGTCCATCGGCGGCGCCCTCTCGTTCGACGACGGTGACGTGGCCCCCGCGGCCCGCTCGTTTTCCGGACTGTCGGCGTTGACGACGCTGGGGCGCCTCACGCTCGGGCCGCAGAGCCCCGCCGGCGTCGACGGACTGTCGGCGCTGACGACCATCACCGGCGCGCTCACCGTGCGCGACGCGGCCATCGACGCGCTCTCGCTGCCGTCGCTCTCGCGGGTGGGCGCGCTCGTCGTTGACGGCGCCCCCGCCTTGACGAGCTTCGCCGGCCTCGCCGCGCTGGTCACCGTCGACAACGAGCTGGTGGTGAGCGGGGCGCCGCTGCTCGAGAGCTACGCCGGGCTGCAGTCGCTGTCGTCGGTGGGCTCCCTGCAGCTCACGGCCGGCGGACCACCCTCGCTGGCCGGCCTCGAGCCCCTGCGCACCGTGCAGGTCGAGCTGCTCATCGACGGCACCGCGCTCACCGACGTCGATGTCTTTGCCGATCTCGAACAGATCGGGCGCCTCACCGTCGTCGACAACCCACGGCTGCAAGACCTC
>JBKJNL010000593.1:0-2749 GCA_046593615.1 Myxococcota bacterium
GACCCGCGGCGCCTGCGTCGGCTTCTTTGGCTTCTTTGATTTCGTCGTCGGCTTCAGCTCGGTTGACGCCGTCTGGTCACGGGCCGCGGACGACGCCGTCTTGCTCGAGGCGGTCACCGCCGCCCACCAGCCGCCCCCGCCCAGGACCCCGGCCCCAAGCCCACCCGCCACCAGGGCGACGACGGCTGCGGTGGTGATGCGACGCCCCGACTTCATGCCGGTTCATGACATGCCAAACCGGTGCGCGCATTCCCGTCAGTCGTCGTCGGCGTCTTCGTCGACGCCTTTGTCGGCGTCTTCGTCGGCGCCTCTGACGCCATCTGCGGCGCCGGTCAGCAGCGCCGACAGCGACACGCGGCTGGCGTCGTCGGGCAGGCCGACGCGCTCGCGGTAGCGGCGGTCGACGACGACGAGCAGCTTGAGGATCGCCGTGGCGTCGAGGATCTCGCCGGGCGCTGGCGCCCGCCCCGTGAAGTTCAGGCCGCAGACGGTGACGTCGTCGTCGACGACGCGCAGGGATCCCCGTTCGGCACGAGCCGCGCGCGAACCGGCCATCTTCAGCGGCAGCCCGTGGGTGCGGCACAACAGCGGACGGGCGGCGTAGACCGCGCAGCGGCCGGCCGCGTCGAGGAAGCCACAGAACCCCTGCCCCTTCGGCGTGAATTCCAGGCCCCCGACGGACTGCTGCGCGGCGACGAAGCGCTGCAGGGCCGCGGCCTCGACCGGCAACACGCGCAGGCCGGCGACGCAGCAGGAGTCACAGCCGGCGCGGCACGCGAGCTGGTCGCCCGCCGCGTGTGACGACGACGACACGGCGGCTTCGACTTTGGCGACGACGGCGTCGTATTCGGCCAGCAGGTGCGGCTGCGGTTCAGGGCTCGTGGGCTTCGACGTCACGGACATGCTGTAGCAGCCGCAGGTAGAACTGGCGGTGGTCCCACTCCGAGATGGCGCTCGGTCCGTCGGAGGCGATCTGGCCGATCTCGTCGGCGTGGTCGGCGGGCACGCAGCCGAGAAACACGCCCCAGCGCGCCGACGACACCGCCACCAGGCCGTCGTTGGGCGTCGGGTCAAAGACGTCGCCGCCGTCGCTCAGGCTCAGCAACAGCCCGCTCGCGGCAAAGAACGGGTCGACGGCGTCGACGGTGTCGCCGGCCGGCCACAGGCCATCGGCGCACAGCGGGTGCTCGAGCGACAAGAGGTTGCTGACGCCGGCCAACGAAAACACCGGCACGCCCAGCGGGTCGGGATGGGCGGCGTTGAAGGTCTCCATCGTGGCCGGGCGCATGCCGTCGATGGCGGCGACGAGGTCGGGGTCGTAGGCGGCTTCGACGCCTTCGTCGTCGCGCCAGGTCTCTTCGTCGGGAGGCGCGCCCTCGAGGGTGCCCAGCAGCCAGCCCATGAGCGCGCCGGCCGGGTTCAAGACGCCGTCGGAGGCGTAGTCGGCGAGGTCGGCGACGGCGGTGCCGCGGTGCGGGGTGCTGATGGTCGTCAACGACGCGACGCGGTCGGCGTAGCCGAGGTCGGTGATGAGCACGCGGGAGTCGATGCCGCCCTGGCTGTGAGCGATCAGGTGCACCTTGCGCTTGTTGGTGCGGGCCAACACCGAGTCGACGACGTGCGAGAGCACCTGGGCCCGGTCCAGCGAGTTGTCGTAGGGCGGCAGCGCCGGGGCCGTGACGTCGGCGCCGGCGGCGGTCAGGTCGTCGACGACGCGAAAGAAGTAGGCGACGTCGCCGACGTCGGTCCAGCCGGAGAAGCCGTGCACGAGGATGATCGGATACGGCGCGCCCAGCGGGGCCGGCGGCGCGAGCTCGCTGTCGACCTCGTCAAAAACCTGGCCGAGCACGGGCCCGACCACCGGCAGCGACCGCACCGTGGCCGAGGCGTCGTCGAGCGGCTCGCCGAGCGGGTCGGCGCAACCCGACAGCAGCGACGCCAGCGCCAGGCTGCAAACGCCCGCGCGAGAAACGCCGAAGCGGGAGCCGGTGATGAGCCACGACGCCTGTTTCATGTGATCCCTCCCGAAGCAGGCTGCTCCATGGCGCCCGAACATCGCTTCGTCAAACCATGACTGGTTCGACTCGCATTTGACGCGCCATGTCACCCCACGCGATGGAGCGGACGTCGTCAGCCCCGAAAAGCCTCACGGCGTGACGCAGGCGCCGACGGTCTCACCGACCTGCCGGTCGCACACCTGGCCCGAGGTGCAGAACGCCAGGCTGCCGTCGCCGCGGCGGCCGCAGGGGCTGTCGATGCTCGTCAGCGGCGCGCAGGCACCGTGGGGGGCCGGGTCACCCGACACGAGGAACACGAAGTCGTTGGAGCAGCCGAGGCCGGCGTCGCCGCAGTCGCCGTCGGCGTCGCAGGAGACGGCGCAGATGGCTTCGTCGTCGGGGAACAGCGCCGCGTCGTCGAAGCCGACACAGACGGCGTCGTCGTCGGCGCAGCCGGCGTTCACGACGTTGCCGCACTGCTCGAGGTTGTCGGCCTGGGCCCGGCACACCGGCTCGCCAAAGGCCGCGATGTTGCGGCAGTCACCGGTGAGGCCGTTGGCGGTCGTGCAGGGAACAGCGCCGTCGCTGCAGGTGGCGTAGCAGGCGGGCTCGACGTTGCCGCTGAAGATCGAGCCGCACAGCTTGCCGGCGCCGCAGCCGACGTCGCAGCCTCCGCCTTCGCCTTCTCCTTCGTTGCCGGCGCCTTCGCCTTCGCCCTCGCCGGCGCCCTCGCCCTCGCCGGCGTCTTCACC
>JBKJNL010000829.1:0-4410 GCA_046593615.1 Myxococcota bacterium
GGCGGCCTCTTTGGCGTCTCGTTCGCCTGGTACATCACCGGCGGCAAGCTGCCGAAGATCACGATCAAGGGACTGCTGGCCAACCGGCTGCGCCGCCTCCGCGACGTCGACGACGACAAAAACGGCGGACCCGGGAGCGCGCGGTGATCGCGCTGCAGGGGCTCACGCTGCAGAGCCGCGGCACGCGCGTGGGCCCGCTCGACCTGCAGGTCGACCGACGCTCTGGCGCCATCACCGGAACCATCACCGGCGCCATCACCGGCGTTGTCGGCCCGTCAGGCTCCGGCAAGACGCTGTTGCTGCTCGCGCTGGCCGGCCTGTTGCCGGCGGCCATCACGTCGGGCCAGGCCCGCGTCGATCAGCCCATCGGCATGGTGTTCTCGAACGACGCCCTCGACGACGGCCGATCGGCCCTCGGCAACGTCGTCGATGCCGCACTCGCTGCCCAGGGCGCCGCCGACCTCGACGCTGCTGTCGCCGACAGCCGCGCGCTGCTGTCGGCGCTCGGGCTCGACGCGGCGGCCCAGCAGCGACCGCCGCGCTTCTTGTCGGGCGGACAGCGCAAGCGCGTGGGCATCGCGCGCGCCCTGGTGATCCGCCCGCGCACGCTGCTGCTCGACGACGCCACCGCCGGCCTCGACCCGGTCACCGCCCGCGAAGTCGTCGACCTCATCGTGCAGCGGCTCGCCGACCTGCCGGGCGCCTGCGCGTTGTTCGCCACGCAAGACGTCGACACCGTGCTGCCGCGGCTGTCGCGCACGCTGTGGTTGCACCCGACCAGCGGGTCCACCGGCGCACCGCACGCGTTCGTCGGCAGCGTCGTCGACGTGGCCGCCTTGCCGGCGCCATTCGCGCCGCGGGCCTGTGCGCCGTTCCTTGAGGCCCGCTCGTGAGCGGGCGGGAGAGGGAGAGACCTCACCCCCCCGACCCCCTCTCCACGGGCGCTCGCGGACTCGCTGTGGAGAGGGGGAGGGGAATAGCCGTCGAGCGTGCCTGCCCCCTGCCGTGTGTTCGTGTTGCCAATCCTCCGCGGTCGAGAAATCGCCGCGCGTCGTCGGGCGGCGCTGCGAAACATCGTGGCTGCACCCGTGTTCGCTTTCGTCACGCGCCGTCGGGTTCGAGACTGGCACCGCGGGGCGCGACGAGCCCCAGTGGCTGCGCCTTGCTGCGTGTTCGTCGTCGTCACGCGCGGTCGGGTTCGAAAGCGAATCCGCGAGGCGTGGCGAACCCTCTGCGGGAAATATTCTCCTCCCCCTCTCCACAGCGAGGCTCGGCGAGCGCCCGTGGAGAGGGGGTTGGGGGGGTGAGGTCTCCGCCTCTGCCTCCCCGCGCAGGTGAACGGCTGTGACCGCGATCTTCGCCGGCACCGGAGCGCTGCTGCTGCGTCTCCTGCTCGTGCTGCGCGTGCTCGTGCGCGGCCGCTGCGACGCGCGCGAGACACTGCGGCTCGTCGACACCGCGCTGCGCGACGCCGCCCCCACCACCGTCGTCGGCTCGTTCATCATCGGCGGCATCGTCGGGCTGCAGGGCCTCGGCTACCTCAGCCGCTACAACGCCACCGAGGTCTTTGGCTGGGCCGCGGCGCTCTCGGCGTTTCGCGACGTCGGCCCGTTGCTGCTGGCCTTTGCCCTCGCCGCCCGCGTCGGCACCAAGAACAGCGCGGCGACGGCGACGTTGGCGGCCCGCGAGCGGCTCGATGCGCTGGCCGCGCTCGGCCTCGATCCCCACGCCGTGGTCACCGCCCCCCGCGTGGTCGCCGTCGTCGTCGCGGCCGTCGTGCTCTATCCGTTTGCCGCCACCATCATCCTCGCCGTCGGCTTCGTGTTTGCGCGGCTGCTCGGCGGCCAGAGCCTGGCCATCAGCGCCTGGTCCGTCGTCAACTATGTGCAGGCGCCGTTGATCCTCGAGGGGCTCGCGCGCCTCGCGCTGTTCGGCTTGTTGATCGGCCTGTGCACCACGCACGCCGGCCTGTCGCTGTGGCAGCGCGCCGATGACCACGGCGGCGGCGACGCGCGATCACGCGGGCCTGGCGAGAGCACGGCCCAGGCCGTCGGCGGCGCCGTCTACCGCGGCAGCGTGCTCTCGCTGGTCGGCGTCGTCGTCGTCAACCTCGTGATGTCGCTGCTCGGGGGGACCGGATGAGCGCGCGCTCTCCCGTCAAGCGATTCGCGCTCAGCGCGCGGCGGGTGCCGGCCGTCGAGGTGCTGCGCCGCTTCGACGACGTCGTCTGGGGATCGCTGCTGCTGGTGCTCACGGCGTCGTCGCTGGTGGGCGCTTCGATGGCCGATCAAGCCGGACGCCAGGCCATGCGCCTGCTCGGCGATCAGAGCTTCATCGGCCTCGAGTACCCGGTGCTGGGCGTGCAGGAATTCTGTCCGGTGATGACGGCCATGGTGCTGGCGCAGCGGGTCGGCGCCGGCTTCTCCGCCGAGCTGGCGTCGTTGCACGCCGATGGCACGTGGGACGCGCAGCGGCTGTTCCGCACGCACCCCTTCGAGCGCCGCGTGCTGCCGATGGCCGTGGCGCTGCCGCTCGGCGCCATGGTGCTGGGCGTGCTCGCCGTGCTGGTGTGGGAGGCCGGCGGCGTCGTCGTCATGCTGGCCCGCTCGGGCATCAACCCCTTCACGTTCGTCCACCTCGAGGTCATCACGCGGCCGCTGGTGGGTGTGCTGCTCGGCAAGTGTTTCTTGTTCGGGTTGTGCATCTTTGCCGGCGCGGTGTCGGCGGCCTGGTCGACGCGCGAGCACGGCGACGTCGGCAGAGCCACCACCGACGCCGTCGTCCGCGGCACCCTGTTTTGTCTGCTGGTGAACCTGGTGATCGACGTCGGCTGGTACCTCTCGTGAATGCCCCGCTCCGCCCCGCATCAAGCCCCCCCGCCGCTGCCGCCACCGCAGCGCTGTCGATCGAGCACCTGCGGGTCCAGCTCGGTGGCCGCGTCGTCGTCGACGACGTCAGCGTGGATTTTCCGCGGCGCTCGGTGACCGTCATCGTCGGCCGCTCGGGCGCGGGCAAGAGCGTGATGATGAAGGCTGCTGCCGGCCTGCTGCGGCGCAGCGGCGGCACGGTGCGCATCGGCGCGCCGCCGCTGGTGTTCGTGCACCAGGACCCGGCCCTGGTCGACGACGGCGACGTGCTGCACAACGTGACGCTGCCGGCGCGCGTCGCCGGTCTGGCGGTGCACGACGAAGCCCGCCGCTTGTTGCAGCAGCTGGGGCTGCTCGATGTCGCCTCGCTCTTGCCGGCGCGCCTGTCGCCCTCGCAGGCCCGGCGCGTGGCCCTGACCCGGGCGCTGCTTCTGCGCCCCGGCGTGTTGATCGTCGACGAGCCCACCACCGGCCTCGACCCCATCGCCAGCGACGACGTCGACGACGCCCTGTGCTCGGTGGCCGACCACGAGCGGGCCCTGGTGGTCATCACCCACCACCCGCGCACCCTGGCCCGCCTGCGGGCTTTGCCGGGCGCCCGCGTCGTCGTCGTCGACGCCGGCCACGTCTCGATCGGAGCCGTCGCATGAGCGCAGCGCCTCCCCCGACCGACCCCGGCACGAGCGGCGACGCCCCGCTGTTGTTGCAGCCCCTCGCCGCCGAAGCCCTCGACAAAAGGCGCGCCGTTCGCGTCGGCGTCGTCGTCGTCGTCGCCGCCCTGCTGTTGGCCGGCGCGCTGTTCGTGACCGGCCCCATCCGCGTGCTGTCGGGGCCGCGGCTCAACGTCGACTTCGCGTTCTGCGGCCCGATCAAGCCCGGGGCCTCGGTGCGCCTGGCCGGCGTCGTCGTCGGCGTCGTCGACGACGTCGAGCTGCTCGCCGGGCAGGACCCCGCGGCCGGCCCGCAGGCGATGGTGCGGGTCGGCGCCCGCGTCGAAGGACGCGTGTCGCACCTGCTGACCACCGGCACGCGCTTCTATGTGACCACCCTCGGCGTGCTCGGCGAGCACTACCTCGACATCGAGCCCGGCGCCGGCCAACCCCTCGCCGACGGCGCCCGCGTCGACGGCGTCACCCTGGCGCGCGCCGACCTGCTCTTGCCGCGGGCCTCGGCGCTGCTCGAGCGCGCCGACGAGCTGTTGCCGACGTCGCCCGAAGCCCGCCGCATGATGACGACGGCGACGTCTCTGATGCAGGCCCTCGACGGCGTGCTCAACGACGACGCCCAGACGCCAGCCACCAAAGACGACATCAAAGACGACGTCAAAGACGGCATCAAAGAGGCGCGGGCCCTCGTCGGCGATCTGCGCGCGTTGGTGAAGGGCGCGGCCACCGGCATCGGCGACGGGCGGGCGCTGAAGAGCACCCTCGAAGGTTTGCCGCCGGTGCTCGACAAGACCGCCCGCCTCGAGGACCAGCTGCTCGCCGCCGAGCTGCAAGCGTTCCTCGTCGACACCCGGGCCACCCTGCGCCGCGCCGACGGG
>JBKJNL010000734.1:0-6460 GCA_046593615.1 Myxococcota bacterium
GGCCCACTCATGCCGCGCCCGACGCGGTGCGCAAGGGGGCTCCCACCTTTGGGCACCTTTCGGCACAGATCTGAAAGCCTCGCGGAATCGGGGCCTTGCAGCTGGTGGTCAGTTGCTAACGGGGCGGCCGATGGGCGGAAGCAGTGCCACGGACACGTCCGCGTGCGCGGGCAAGGGCACGGCCGTGAGAGGCCGCTATTGCAGGCGTTCCAGCTCGAGGCGGGCTTCTTCGTAGTTGCCGCCGCGCGCTTTCTCGGCGGTGACAAAGGCCTTTTTCGCCTGGTCCTTCTTGTCGACCAGCAGGTAGAGCTTGCCCAGCTGGAACCAGGCCTCGGCGAGGTCGGGTTGCAGGGCCACGGCCTTTTCCAACGACGTCACGGCCTTTTCCTTCTGGTTCGCCTTGTACTGGGCGAACGCCAGGTAGAACCACGGACGCCCCAGCGCCGGGCCGTCGTCGGTGGCGCGGCCGAGCTCCTTGATGGCGAGGTCGTTCTGGCCGGCCTTGAACAGGATGTACCCGAGCTCGGCGCGGGCCTCGGCGAGGGTCGGGTCGAGCGCGAGCGCTGCCTCGAACCGCTTCTTGGCCGTCGCCGTGTCGCCCTGCGTGAGCGCGGCCTCGCCGTCGCCGGCGAGGGCGGGGGCGTGGCGCGGGTCGGCGATCAACGCCGTGGCGAACGCGGCCTGGGCGTCGGCGATGTTGCCCTGCTCAAGGAAGAAGCGGCCCAGCGCGGTGTGGGCCCGGGGATCTTTGGGCGCTTTGACGGTGCCCTCTTCGAGCAGCTGGCGGGCTCGCGCCGACCGGTTCGACTGCACCTCGCCACTGGCGAGAGCGATGCGCACGTCGAGGGCCAGCGGATCGAGCTTGAGGCCTTCTTCGCCGAGCTTCACCGAGCGGCGCACGTCGCCGTCCTGGTTGCGCGCGAGCAACACGCGCATCAGCTGGGCGCGCAGGTCGGCGTCGTCTTTGTCGGCGTCGACGGCGGCCCAGTATTCGCCGACGGCCAGGTCGAGCTCGCCGCCGTGCAGGTAGACATCGCCGAGCCGGCGGTGCGTCGAGGCGTCGTCGGGGTTGCTGCGCAGAGCGTCTTTATAAAGACGAAGCGCTTTTTTCGTGTCTCCCGTTTGATAGTAGATCTCGCCGAGGAAGAACTTCGCATCGGCGTTGTCTTCGTCTTGCTCGAGGAGCTTCTCGAACGCCGCTTGCGCTTCTTTGAACTTTCTCAGCTTGAAGAACGAGAGACCCAGATTGTAACGAGCGAAGCCGTTGCGCGCGTCGATCGCCAACGCCTGCGCAAACGTCTTTGCGGCTTCGTCGAGCTTCTTTTGCTTGGTGGCTTCGTCTCTCGCTTCGCTGGCGCTGCGCGACAGGGCCACACCCTTGTTGTTCAGCGCGTTGGCGTGATCGGGCTTGAGCTTCACCGCGGCGTCGAATGAGCCGATGGCCGCGTCGAGCTGGCCAGCGCGCACGTAGAGCACGCCGAGGTTGTAGTGCACGTCGGGGTCGTCGGCGGCGAGGCCGCGGGCCCGCGTCAGCAGGTCGAGGGCCACCCGCGTGTCGCCCTTGTCGGCGAACATGCGCGACTTCTCGGTGAGCACGTCGGCCTTTTTCTGCGGCTCGCTGAAGAGCTCGAGGGCCTTGTCGTAGGCGATGGCGGCGTCGTCGAAGCGGCCCAGGCCCTTCCAGGCGTCGGCGAGGGCCAGCTGTACGTCGGGGACGGCGGCGTGTTCGGCGGCGACGGCGGTGTAGATGGCTTCGGCGTCGGGGCGCTTGTCTTGCCGGTAGAGCACGCGGGCCAGATCGAGGCGCAGCTCGACGCTGTTCTTGTCGAGGGCCACGGCCTTGCCGAACGCAGCTTCGGCGGCGGGCAGCTTGTCGTCGCCTTCTTCGATGAGGCCGGCGGCCTGGTGCATCTCGGCGACGTCGGGGGCCAGCTCGATGGCCCGCTTGGCCGAGCGGCGGGCGTCGTCGACGCGGCCCTGCCGGGCGTAGGCGGCGGCGAGCAGCTGGTGGTTCTGCGCTTCGCCGGGCGTCTTCTTGGTCAGCGCCTCGTAATAGGCGACGCCCTGCTGGGCGCCCTTCTCGAGGACGGGCTCGTCGCCGGCGCCGACGAGGGAGGCGTCGGCGAGGACGGCGTCAGCTTTGTCGTCGCCTTTTCCGCTGCCGCCACCGGCATTGTCGGCGAACGACGGCGCAGCCCACGTCCCCCCGAAGAGGACGGCGACGACGACGGGGATGCGAAACGAGCGCTGCACGGCGACCATCCTAGTCTGCACGGGCTTAATCGAGGAGGTCGGCCCACGGGCCGCCGTAGGCGCCCTTGCTGGCCTCTTGCAGACGGCGCGACAGCGCGAAGTACTGGTCGCGGTGGCCGACGACGACGGCGTTCTTTTCGTCGAGCAGCTTCTGGGCCTCGGTCTCTTTGGCCGACCACTCCGTCACCTGGGTCTCGAAGCGCTGCAGGTCGATGTCTTTGCCGACCGTCGGGTTCTTGTCCTTGACGAGCCGGGCTTTCTCTTTTTCGTAGCGGGCCCGCGCCGCCCACAGGCGCACGTCGCTCGTCGACAGCTCGGCTTCGCGCAGGGCCACCTCGGACTCGCGCATGGCGATGCGCACGTCGTTCCACTCGCCCAGCAGGTCGAGCACCTGCACCGAGTCGATGGTGGCACCGCCGGTGCGACGCTCGGTGATGAGCTCGCGGTAGTTGCGGGCCCGGCCGAGCGCCAGCCGCGCGTCCTGCAGGTTGCGGCCGGCGAGGTCGGCTTCGTCGCGGGCGATGTAGACGGCGTTCTCGGCGTCGAAGAGCAAGAGCAGCTCGTCGTTGGGCACCGCGTTCAACGCCGCGCGATCGACGCGCTCTGACAAGCCTGCGCAGCCGCCCGCGAAAAAAGCGCTGGCGCCAACGACGACGACGACGAAGACAAAGCGCTTCAACGGGCACCCGTGCTGGCGGCCCGCACCTGCGGGAGGATCTCGGGGCTGCTGGTGTCGACGGAGCCGGCCTTTGCGATCAAGTCCTTGCCTTTGTCGACGTCGCCGTAGGTCACGTACAGGGCGCCCAGGTTGGCCTGCGCCGGGGCGTGGCGGCCGTTGACCTTGAGGGCCTTTTTAAAGGCGTCGGCGGCGGCCTGGGCCTGGTTCGCCTGGAACGAGGCCACGCCGAGCAGGTTCAGCAGGTCGGCGTTCTTCTCGTCGAGCTCGAGGGCCCGCAGCGACAGCAGGCGGGCCAGCGGAAAGTCTTTCACGCTGATGGCGGCCTTGATGAGCTGGGTGAGCGTGGCGATGTCCTTGGGGTTGTCGACGAGCTTCTGCTCGAGCTGCTCGCGGTTGGGGATGACGACGCCGGCGGGCCGCGGCCGGGGGTTGTCGCCGGCTTCGTCGATCGTGCCGCCGCCGGATGCAGTGCCGAGGGTGCCGGCGACGCAGGCCTTTGTGAAACGGTTGAAGGCCTCGAGCTTTTTGGCCTGGTTGCGGCAGGCGTCGAGGGCCTCTTGCGACTTCTTCCTCATCGGCGTCGAGCGCTCGGCGAGGGCGGCGCGCAGAGCCTTTTCGTCCTCGGCGGAGGTGCCCGCGGGCACCGGCGCCGTGTCGAGAAAATCGGCCGCGTTCTTGTAGGCGTTGGCGATGCGGTAGAGGCCGCCCATGGCCCACTCCGGCTCGCCCACCTGGATGGCCGAGACGTAGGTGGCCTCGAGCTCGTCGAGCAGGGCGAATTTCTGCTGCAGCGCGGTGCCGTCTTCGGCGCCGCCCGAGAGCTGCACGCGCTCGAACTCGGCGCGAATGACCTCGCCGAGCATGTACTGGGCGCGGGCCATCCAGACCTCGGCGTCATCCCGTTCTGAAGGAGGAAGGGCTTTGCCCTTGCCATTCACAGCGGCGCTCAAGCGCTCGACGGCGACGTCGGGCTTGCCGGTGCGCAGGGCGGCTTCGCCGGCGATGGCGTTGCCGACGATGCCGTAGGCGCCGTTGTCGGCGACGGCCAGGCCGGCGTCTTCGGCTTTGCGCCAGTCGCCCGATCTGACAGCGATTTTGGCCAGCTGGGCTTGCCAGGTGGGGCGCTTGTTCTCGTCGCCTTGCTTGGCCAGCCGCTCGTAGTCGGCCATGGCCGCCGGGAATTCGCCGAGCTCGGTGCGGATGCTGGCGGCGTTCTCGAGCAGGTCGTCGGAGGCGGCGTCGTCGGGGAAGCGGCGGGCCTGTTCTTCGTAGTAGGCGGCGGCCTGCTCGAGCTGCGACGTGCGCACGGCGAGGTCGGCGAGGCCAGGCAGGACTTCGATGGCGTATTTGGTGTTGCCGTAGTCGTCGAGCAGCTGGCGCCCGACGAGCTGCATGTCTTGCGTGTTGCGGCGGTCCTTGGCGATGACAAAGGCCTGGTGCAGCGCCTTTGCCGCGACCTCCGAGCCCTTCTTCTCGACGACGAAGCTGGCGATGGCCGCGCTGACGTTGCCTTCGGCGGCGATGGTCTTGCGGTTGATTTCTTCTTGCTCGGCTTGATCGGCCATCTTGCCGGCGCGCTCGCGGAAGCCGGGGTCGAGGCGGGCGTCGGCGACAAAGACGCGGGCCTGCTTCGACAGCCCCGAGAAGTCTTCCTTCTGCGCATATGCGTCGAGGCTGAGCTCGGCGGCGGTGATCGCGTCTTTGTGCGTCGGGTGCTCGGTGACGAACGCCGTGAACAGCTCGATGCTGCGATCGAACAGACCCTGCTCGAAGTAGGCGCGGGCGACGTTGAACTTCACCTGCGGCGCGTTTTGGTCGTCGGGGAAGCGGGCGACGAAGCGGGCGCCGAGGTCCTTGATGCCTTCGCGGGCCATCATCGACTCGAAGCGCGAGCCCTTCTCCTCGACCTTGAGAGCCTCGAAGTACGAAAGGATGGCCGCGTACATCGCCTGCTTGCGGTCGCCGTCGAGGTCGCCGGTGGTGGCCACCAGCCGCTGCCCGGGCGCTGGGGCCGCACCCTTCTTTGGCGCCGCAGCAGCCGTCGTCGTGGTCGTCGTCGTCGTCGTCGTCGAGGTCGCGGGCTTCGTCGTTGGCGTCGCCGCCGCGGCAGCCGGGACGTCAGCGTCGAGGAGAGTCAGCACTTTTTCGTACTGGCGGCCGGCTTTGACGTAGCTCTTCCCGGCGTAGAGCGTGTCGGCGTAGTTCCACTCCATGTTCAGGCGCTCGGGCGAGTCCTCGAACACCGACAGGTAGCGGTCGTAGGCCCGGGCCGCGCGGCGGTAGAGGTCGTCGTCGTTCTTTTCTTTCGCGTAGGCGTGCAGCCGCGTCGACAGGTCGCGCGTCAACAGCTCGAAGTCGGAGAGCACGGCCTTTTCTTCGTCGGAAGCGCGCCACCAGTATTTGTAGCGGGCGGCGACCTCGGCGAGCATGACGACGTCGTCGTCGGCGTGCTGCAGGTCCTTGGCGGCCACGGCGGACTCGTAGACGGCCTCGGCCCACTCGAGGTTGCGGTCGACGTCGTGGCTGATCTTGATGAGCTCGCGGTAGACCTTCGCCGACTCGTCGTACATCGTCTTGATTTGAAAACGACGGGCCAGCTTCTCGAGAGCGGTTCGATACTCGGAGCGCGAGATCGTCAGGTTCTGGAAGAACGGCAATGCCGTCTTCGGGTCGCGAGATTCTGCATAGTAGAAAGCCAGGTCGCGCAGGGCATCCTGGCGCACGTCGAGGCGCAGCGGCTTGTCTGACAAAGAGTCCTGCACGTCGACGCCGGGCTCGGGCAGGGTGGGCGTCTTGACCGCTTGCTCCCAGAGGTCGACGGCCAGCGCCGTCTTGTCTTTGTTGATGTAGCACCAGGCCAGCTTGTAGCGGGCCATGTTGTGTGCGTAGGTCTCTTGATTCTTCAGGATCGATCGATAGTTGTCGATGGCTTCGTCGACGTCACCTTTGTCGAAGTGATAGTCGCCGAGGATGAGCCAGCTCTCGAAGCGGAAGTTGGACTTCGGGTACTTGCGGATCAAGTCCTCGTAGGTCTTGATCATCTCCGGGAAGTTGCCGAGCTCGCGGTATTCGTGGGCGATGAAGAACGTAATCTTGTCGTTGTCGATGTAGTCTGGAAACTCGGAGATGATGCGCCGGTAGACCGCGATCGCCTGGTCTTTGAGCAGCCGGGCTTCGGGCGCGACCACCGCGGCCTTGTCGTCGGCGCCGGCTTCTTCGAGGATGCGGAAATACACCAGCCGCGACTTTTCGATCTCGAGCTCGGCCAGCCGGAAATAGAGATCTGGGAGGTACCGTTCACCCTTCGATCGGTTGATCAAATCCTTGGTGACCTCGAGCGATTTGTCGACCTTCAAGATGTCACGCTTGAGGCGGGCCAGATCCTGCTTGTCGGCCTCGAGCTTGCCGAGCACTTTGGTTTCGGGCGCCGACGCGCACGACGACAGCGACGACGACAGCGGCGCCAGCGCCGCCACCGCGAGCAACAGGGAGAGAACGCGTCGCTTCATTGCTGGAACAGCTCCCCGC
>JBKJNL010000761.1:0-5181 GCA_046593615.1 Myxococcota bacterium
GGCCCGGCTCGTTGTAGGCCGAGCCGTTGGCGACAAAGGCGTCGAGGTCGCCGTCGCCGTCGATGTCGCAGAGCTCGACCTTGTTGCTCCAGCCCACCGTGGGCGTCGCTCCGAGCCAGGTGGTGCTGGCGTCGGCGAAGGGTGCCCCGCGCGCCGGCGTCGCTGGCAGGGCCATCAGGACGCTCCCCACGGCCATCCACACGGCCGTTCCCACCCCCGTGGCGAAGGCCCGGGAGAAAGGACGAAACGAGAAGACGAAGGGGGGGGGGGCGAACACGGCGATCGCGGGACAGCAACTCTCAGGCCCGGTTTGCGGCCCGCTCTGGATGGCCCTGTGGTGGGTCCGTTCGCTTCTCGAACACCCCGGACGACCGGTAACACGCGTCGTCGACCCCGCACGCGCGCCACGATCGTGCAAGAGCGCCCCAGTGCCCCGTGACAGCATGCGCGGACCTTTCCCGGAGGAACGCATGCACGGCCTGATGATGGACCAGCCGCTGTTGATCTCGACGATGATCGAGCACGCCGCCAGGTTCTACGGCGACGTCGAGATCGTGACGCGGGGGACCGACGGCGTCGTCGTGCGCTCGACGTGGCAGCAGGTGGCGCGGCGGGCCAGACAGCTGGCGAACGCGCTGACCAAGAAGGGGATCAAAGCCGGCGATCGCGTCGCCACCATCGCCTGGAACAACCACCGGCACCTCGAGCTCTACTTCGCCGTGAGCAGCATGGGCGCGGTGCTGCACACGTTGAACCCGCGGCTGGCGCCCGATCAATTGTGCTTCATCGTCGACGACGCCAAAGACGTCGCCCTCTTCTACGACGTCACCTTTGCAAAGGCCGGCGAGCTGCTCGCGTCGCGCATCGCCACCCGCGTCGCGCTCGACGACGAATACGAAGCCCTCATCAAAGACGAAGCCGACGAATTCGCCTGGCCCGTGCTCGACGAAAAGACGGCGTCGTCGCTCTGTTACACGTCGGGCACAGCCGGACACCCCAAGGGCGTCCTCTACTCGCACCGGTCGACGGTGCTGCACAGCTACGCGATCTGCATGGCCGATGCGCTGGCGTTGTCGGGCACCGACGTCGTGCTGCCGGTGGTGCCGATGTTCCACGTCAACGCCTGGGGCGTGCCCTACGCCGCGGCGATGTGCGGCGCGAAGCTGGTGCTGCCGGGACCGGGCCTCGACGGCAAGAACCTGCTCGAGCTGATCGAGCGCGAAAAAGTCTCGAACCTCCTCGGCGTGCCGACGGTGTGGGCCAACCTGCTCGGCCACCTGAAGAGCGAGAACAAGAAGCTGACGACGGTGAAGAAGGTCGTCATCGGCGGCAGCGCCTGCCCCGCCTCGATGATCGAAGCCTTTGAGCAACAGCACGGCGCGCGCGAGCTGCATGCCTGGGGCATGACCGAGACGTCGCCCCTCGGCACATCCAATGTGATGCTGCCGAAGCACGCTGATTTGTCGTACAAAGAAACACTGCCGATCAAGCTCAAGCAGGGCCGCCCGATTTTCGGCATCGACCTGCGCATCGTCGACGAAAACGGCAAGGTCTTGCCCCACGATGGCCAGGCTGCGGGCGAGTTGGAGGTCCGCGGGTCGTGGGTGGCCAGTGGGTATTTCAATGTCGAGAAAAGTCCCGCCCACCACGACGGCTGGTTCGCGACCGGCGACATCGTGACCATCGACAAAGACAGCTACATGCAGATCACCGACCGCACCAAAGACCTCATCAAGTCCGGCGGTGAGTGGGTCAGCTCGATCGAGGTCGAGAACGCGACCCTCTCGCAAGGCGAGGTCGCTGCGGCCGCCTGCATCGGCGTCAAGAGCAGCAAATGGGGCGAGCGCCCGCTGCTCGTCGTCGTCAAAGCCGCTGGCAAAGACCCGACCGCGGCCACGCTCATCGCGTTCTTGCAGACGAAGCTCATGAAGTGGCAGGTCCCCGACGCCGTCGAATTCGTCGACGCCTTGCCGATCGGGCCCACCGGCAAGGTCTTGAAGCGCACGCTGCGCGAGCAATTCAAAGACACCGTGCTGGCCTAGCTAGACCTGAGCTGCCTGGACCTGAACTCCGGAGCCCCTGTGAAACAGATCGCTGCCTTTTGTCTCGCGTCGGTGCTGCTGTCGTGTGCGAGTGGGGGCCAGGTGGTGGACGCAGAGCCGCGCGCCGCCCGGCCGCTGACCGACGCGGCGGTGCGGGCGCTGTTTGCGCGCTGCTCGGGCGTGACGCTGACGTCGCTCCAGCCCGGCTCGTTCTCCGCCGTCGACGCCACGCGCGCGGCCGTCGTCAAAGCCGACGACGCCTGCCTGATCACGCGGCCGACGGGCAAGCCAATCACCACCACGGTCTCGCTGAGCCTGGTCATCACCGACGCCGCGAGCGGCGAGGAGCTGTCGACCTTGAAGCGCGCCGCCAGCGTCGACGGCATCGCCGACTGCGAGGCCGCGCGCGCGCAGCTGCAAGACACGATCGCCGCGCCGTCTGCGCTGTTGTGCAGCGAGGGTCTGCACCCCGACGTCGCCGTCCCGCTCGATCTCACCGTCTTGCTGCAGCCGACTTTTCAGGCGGCCGGGCCGCTGTCGCTGGGGCCGCAGGAACATCAGCTCACCTGGACCGTCGCCGGCACGCCGCTGTTGATCGAAGGCACGGCGACGTGCACCGCGCTCAGCCGCGACCTCGACGGCGACCTGCGCATGTTCGCGGTGGCGCTGCGCTTCGATGTGACGAACCCCGACGACCGGGAGCGGATCGGCTCGTCACGGCTGTCGGTGAACCTGCTGGGCGTGAGCTGCGACAAGGCCCTCGCGGCTGGCCGCGCAAAGCTCGACAAAGCGGTGGCGACCGCGTTCAACGAGCTGCGCCCGCGGCTGCCGAAGTGACCGACCGCCACCGCGCACGTCAGGCGGTGCGCACCTTGAGCCCGGCGAGCCCGCCGTCGACCGACAGCACCTGACCCGTCACCCAGCTGTTGGCGCCGTCGAGAAAAAAGGCGGCAGCGCGGGCGACGTCGTCGGGCCCGCGGGCGCGGCCGAGGGGGTGCATGGCGATCGACGCCTTGAGCGCGCCTTCGTTGGCAAAGATGCGCTCGGTGATGCCCGCGCGCACGAGGCCCGGCGCGACGACGTTGATGCGGATGCCTTTGCTGGCGTAGGTGGCGGCGGCGCCGATGGCGAGGCCTTCGACGGCGGCTTTGGCAGCGGCGATGACGTCGTGGTTGGCGAGCCCGATGCGCGCTGCGGCCGACGAGACGAGCACGATGCTGCCGCCGGCCTGCATGCTCTTCACGCAGGCGCGCAGCAGAAAGAAGCTGCTGTTGACGTGGGTGGCCATGACGGCGGCGTATTCGTCGTCGCGGGTCTGGTGTGCGGCTTTCAACAACAACGACCCGACGCCGTTAAAGGCCCCGTCGAGCTGCCCGCCGCGGGCGACGGCCTGGGCGACGGCCTGGTCGACGGCGGCGTCGACAGAGGCCGCGTCGGTGGCGTCGACGACGACGAAGGGCGCGTCGAGGGCGTCGGCGAGGGCCTTGAGCTTGTCGGGGTTTCGGCCCGCGAGCACGACGCTGTCGCCGCGGGCGTGGAGCAGGCGCGCGAGGGCCGCGCCGATGCTGCCGGTGGCGCCCAGAATCAGGTGCGTGCGTGACGTCATGCCCCTGTGATGCCGGCGCCCCGTCGAACGTGGCGCGCGCCCGTCACCGCTGGAGTTGATCGGCCAGGCGGTGGGCTGCGCGGGCGCCGCCGACGGCGACCGCGAGGGTGCTTTGCCCGGGAAAGACGCTGTCGCCGATGAGCGCCGCACCCGGCGTGATCTCGTTGGTGCTGAACGCGCCGTCGAGCCAGCCCGCGACCCCGGCCGGCGGGGCACGCCGCCGACCGCGCCCCCGTGGCGCCCGGTGTAGCGGGCGAACGTGCGCGGCGACGCCGGCAGGGCGCGCAGCACCGTCGACGCCGGCAGCGCGACCGCGACCGCGGCGCGCAAGCGTTCCTGCACCGCAGAGACGCGCGTGGCGCGATCGACATCGGCGAGGTCCCGCAACACCGACAACGCGATGTGCGTCGACACCGTGGCCGTGCGCAGGTCGCCGCCGCCCAGGGCCACAGCTTCGTCGTCGTCGACGCGGCCTTCGTCGGCGCCGCTGACCGAGACGAACGCGTGGTGGCCGTCAACGATCGCGCCGGCGTCGTCGACGATGTCGAGGTGGCGCGGCGCGGGCGAGGCCCCGGCCGGCGCGCGCAGCACGAGGTAGAGCATCACCGCGCCCCAGGCGTCGTCGACGTCGCGCTGTCGCGCCGCGAGCGCGGGTGGCAGAGGGACATCGAGCAGGCGGGCGGCGTCGTGCGGCAGCAGATTCAACAGCAGCCGGCGCGCGCGCAGCGGTCCGGCGCCGGTCTCGACCACGAAGCCGCCGTCGTCGTCGCGCCGGATGCCCCGGGCCTTGCGCGACAGGCAGACGCGACCGCCCGCCGCCGTGATGGCCGCCTCGAGGTTCTTCCCGAGCACCCCGATGCCGCCGCGCACATGGCCGGTGCCGCGCCAGAGGTAGTCGAGCGCGCAGAGGGCAAAGACGGCGTCGGCGTCGGCGGCGGGCACCTGCACCGCGATCTGACACAGGCTGTCGCACCACGAGCGCAGCGCGCGCACGTCGCCGCAGCCGTCGTCGTCGAGGACGTCGGCCAACGACTTGCCGTGCAGCATCGCCAACGTCGGCAGCACCGCGGCGTAGTCGAGGGCCCGCCGGGCATGAAACCCCAGCGCGTGACGCGCGCGCGGCGTCACCAGGGGCAAGCGTTCTCCGTCGACCAGCAGCGGCCACAACAGATCGGCGACGCGCTGCTGCCGCGCAAAGAAGCGCCGCACCCCGCGGGCCTGCACCGTCGACGCGCCGACGCACAAGGACTCGCAAAAGGCCGCGCGGTCGCGGCCGACGTCGACGGAAACGCCGGGGGCGCGGTGCTCGATGACCGGGTCGGCGAAGTCGACGTCGACGCCGAGGCCATGGCGGGCGAGGGCGCGGGTGAAGAAGCCGCCGGGGTCGGTGGCGGTCGCCGGCGCGAGCCCCGAGAACAAGGTCGCGCCGGCCTCGTAGCGCACGCCGTGACGCGCAAAGGTGCTGGCGCATCCGCCGCTGTAGGGCAGCGCTTCGAGCAGGGTCACAGAGACGCCGCGCTCGGCCAGGGTCAG
>JBKJNL010000773.1:0-5611 GCA_046593615.1 Myxococcota bacterium
AGGGCGAGGGCGATGGCAAAGACGACGACGACGACGGCGCCGGTGATGCCGGCTTCCTGGATGAGCTGCATGGGACCTCGGGGTGTCCCCGAACCACTCGGGGTGAGGGAACGACACCCGATCCGCCGCGCCGGTTCCGCCGGCGAGCAGCCCCGCGGCTCGACCTCCGCGGCTGCGCGTGCCGCTTCGACGGCGACGACAACGACGACGACGACGACGACAACGACGACGACGACGACGACGACGACGACGACGACGACGACGACGATGGAGCCAGCGGCATCGCTCGATCGCGGCAGCGCCGGTCGCCGCGTGCGTGGCCGGCGCGCCTGCCGCGTCAGCGCGCGCGGCGGGACAGCGCCGACAGCGTCTGAACGACGTCGTCACGGTGGCTGCTCCCGCCACGGCGGGGAGCGCGGGCGAGGTCACCGAGCGAGACGACTCCGACGAGTCGACCGTCGGCGCCGACCACCGGCAGGCGGTGAACCTGCGCCGTTGCCATCAGCTCTTCGGCCCTTTCGATCGGCGCTTCCTCATCGACCACGACGGGCTGGGGGCACATCGCATTTGCGACCCGCAGCCGCGACAGCGCGACGCCGCTGCGCCAGGCGCTCTGGGCGACGTCGCGTTCGGTGAGCACGCCGACGACGGTGGCTCCGTCCACGACAGGGAGAAATCCGATGTCTCGCCTGACCATCACCGCGACCGCCTCGTCGAGGAACGCTGAGGGTGAGCAGAACGCGACGTCGCGGATCATCAGGTCGTGGACGCGCATCAGCCGACCTGATGCACCCGTTGCGCCAGCCGCGCCTCGCGGCCGGTCGCCGACGGTGCGCCTCCGGTGAGCCGATCCGCTCACCCGCCGAGTCAGGAAGCTCACCTCATGGGCTCGACGAAGAGCCAGCTGCAGACGAGCAGGCACGCGGCGCGCATCATCAACGACATGGCTTCCCGTGTTCGCTGGGTTGGTGTGCTCTTGTTCGCCGTTGCCGCTGGCTGCGCGGCCATGATTCTGCGCGAGTCGGTCGAAGGTGACGCGCAGAGCAGCTCGCTGCGCGCGGCCTGGCTCGAGCTCGAGGGTCCCCACGTCGCGGCGGGCGCGACCCTGGTCTCCGACAACGCGGCGGCCTGGGCTGCGCGCTGGGAGATCCTCTCGACGGCCGAGGAGAGCATCGACGCCAGCTACTTCATCATCGAGGACGACGCCTTTGGCCTCGCCTTTTTCGGCAAGCTCCTTGAGAAGGCCGAGGACGGCGTGCGCGTGCGCTTGCTGGTCGACGCCCGCGGCAGCCGGCCGATGGTCACTCTCTCCCATGACTTCCTGCAGGAGCTCGTGAGCAGCGGGGTCGACGTGCACATCTTCAATCCAGTGCTGCCGCAGGTGCTGGCGGCCTTTTCCGAGCGCAGCGTCGTGCCCCTGGCGAGCGGGACCCACAACAAGATCCTCGTCGTCGACGGCCGCATCGCCTTGACCGGCGGGCGCAACATCTCGCGCCTCTACTTCGCCGCCCGCGACGAAGACGCCGCCGCCGTCGCCGACGCCGACGTGCTGCTCGACGGAGTTGCTGCCGTCGCCGCGGTCGCGGCCGTCGTCGACGACGAATTCAACGCGAGGAAGAACCAGGAGGTGTACCGCGACGTCGTCAACCTGGTCTCGCGCCGCGACGAGCTGCGGCTGCTGGCCGCGGCGATGGATGGCTGGGCTGGCGGAGAGGTCCCCTGCACGGTCGACACGGCTGGCAATGCCAGTGCCCTTGAGCTTCGTGCGCGCGCCGCCACCGGGGTCGTCGACGCGGCCGCCATCGCCGCGGCCCGGCCGCGCCTGCGCGCCATGGCCGACGTGCTGTCGGTGTGCGCCAGCTTGCCGACCCTGGAGTTGCCGCGCTTCGACGTCGAAGCGACGGTGGTGGCAGGCGCGGCGCGCGCCGAGCGGCTCGACGATCGGGTCAACAGCGCGCTGCTCCTGGCGATATCGGGCGCCGAGCGGAGCATCGTGCTCGAGTCGCCCTACTTCATCCTGACGCCACGCCTGCTGCACGCGCTTGCGGGTGCCAGCGGCCGCGGCGTGGCGATCACCCTCCTCACCAACAGTCCGCTGTCGTCGGACAACGATCTCTCGCAGGCCCTGTTCATCGACAGCTGGCCGGAGATCGTGGCCCGCGTCCCGACACTGCGCGTCTTTGTCACCGCGACCCCGGCGATGCAGCACGCCAAGCGGGCGCTCTTTGACGACGTGCTGACCTTCATCGGCTCCACCAACATCGATCCGTTCAGCCTGCACCTGAACAGTGAGCTGCAGGTGGCGGTCTGGTCCGCCGACTTCGCCGCCCAGACCCGCGCCGATTTCGACAGCCGGCTCTACGATGGCTCCATGGTCGAGTACCGCGTCGCTCGTGACACAGGCGGCACGGTGCTCCGGCAGCCAGCAGGCGACGCCGACGCCGGCGCCGTGGTCATCGACTTCGGACCGAGCGACCATGTGGCGCCGTCGGACCTGGCGCGGCTGCGCCTATTGAAGCTGCTGCTCATCGGCCAGCGCCGCCTGTGGGACTTCGAGGTGATGGTGTGGTGAGCCGCGGGGCCGTCGTCTTTGTCGTCGTCGTCGTCGTCGTCGTCGGCTGCGCTGTTGCGCTGCTCGCTCCAGGGTCGGCCCGCGCCGCCGAGACCGACCCCTACTACGCCTGGTTGTCGCCGCCGAACGACGGCACGACGGGTTTGAACGCGGCCATCAACGCCCGGCTCGGCCATGGCCTGTCAGCGGTCAACGCCTTGCCGGGGTCATCGTCGCTGTCGTGTGCGCGGGTGGCGCGCGCGATGGTCGTGCCGCTGGCGCCGACCGCTCTCTCGTATTTCGCCAGCGACATGCAGACGTGGAACGTCGACCGCGTGCCGCGTGACCGCGAGGAGCACTCGAGCGGCGCGAAGCGATGGAGTCGAGGAGGGGAGGGTCTGCACCAGACGTCTCCGACGTACCGCTACGCGTCGCTGCTGCCGTTCGGCAAGCTCATGCCCCTGGACCCGGCGGTGCGCGTCGGTGATGTCCTGTTCGGCACCGACAAGCTCGGGCACTTCTTCACCAACGGGCTGCGCTACCTCGATCGCTTCGACGACGCCGTCGCCGCTGGGTCCACTGTTGCCGACGCCGAGCTGGCGGCCGTGCGCCTCGGCATCGCGCAAGAGCGCGGTTGGCTCGGCATGGGCGTGTGCGGCGTCTTCTCCTACGCCGACCTCGCGGCCAACTGGCGTGGGCTGCTGTTCTTTCGCGGGCTGTGCGCGTCGTCGTCGCGGCCGCCGTCACCGTCGTCGCCACGGTTGCTGCAGCACGACGGGCGCTGGGTGATGAGCCCGGCCTTTGACATCGCCGCTGTCGTCGACCCCTGCTGGGACGAGGCGTTCGCCACCAGCGCCTTTTCACCCGCCGAGGACGAGCCGGTCCGCCGCGCGATCGTCGAGCTGTGCCCGCGCTGGCGGAGGCCCGACATCACCGAGCGCCAACGCCGCTATCTCGCGCGAGGCTGCCAGGTGCGCCACCGAGCGATCCTCGCCCCGCTGGTGGAGGCGGGAGAAGCGCCCGACCCCCGGCCCTGGTCCATCACCGAAGTCTGCCAGACACAGCCACTGCTTCAGAAATGACGACGCGGCGAGACCCGCGGCCACGTCGCACCCACGCGGGTGAACGAGAACCGACGTGCCGCTCAGCGCTCCTGTGGAACGGGCAAGCGACGCCGGCTGCGACCACGGCGACAAAGGTTGGCGATCAGGGGCTCGGCACCACCAGCACGTTGCCGCGGGCCAGCCGCAGCAGGCCGGCGTCGGTGGCGCCGTGGCGCAGGCGATCGAGGCCCTGGCGTCGGTGGGAGCCGATGACGACGACGTCGGCGGAGACGTCGGCGGCGGCGTGAAAGATGTGGCTGTCGGTGCGGCCGAGGCCGGGGGTGATGAGCACCGTCAGGGTGCCCTCACCGGGCAGGTCGCGAAACTGCGTCGCCAGCTCCGAGCGCACCAGGGTTTCGACGGCCAGGTCATTCTCGATGAGGTGGGCCGGTGGCGGGCCACCCAGCCGGCGGCTCTCGTCGCGCGGAAAAGACGTGTGCACGACGACGACGTCGACGGCGCCGACGCCGCGCAGCTGGCAGACCATGTCGCGCAGCGCAGGCAGGGCGTCGTCAAAGGCGGCGGCGACAACGACCCGCAAGGTGCGCGCGCCGCTCAGCCACTGCGCGAGGACGTCGGCGTCCTGCACGAGCAGCACCGGGCCGTCGGTGGCGTCGGCGATGGCCCGGGCGGTGGTGCCGATGCCCCGCTGGTGGCCCGCGGCCTGGCCTGCCCACACCACGAGCAGCCGGGCCTGCTGCTCGCTGGCCACCCGTGGCAGCAAGCGGGCGACCGGCTCGTCCTCGACGACGAGACCGACGTCGACACCGCGGCTGGCGAGTCCGCGGACCTGGTCGTCGAGGGTCTGCCGCAGCACGCGCGCCAGCGGGCCGTCATCGTGCAACGCGATCGGGGTGGCGTGCACCAACACCAGGCGATCACCGAAGCGTTGGGCCAGGCCGGCGGCCACGGCGGCGGCGTCGTCTGCGGCGACGGACAGATCGACGCCACAGACGATGGCCCTGGTGGCGAGCGACAAAGACGGGGCAGCTGCGGGTTCCATGCACAGACCTTTCGCAAGCGGCGGGCCACGAGAGCCGGCGGCACACCCCGAGGCGGCGGGCCGTTTCTTGTCGACAGCGCGGGTGTCGAGCGGGAGCGCTCGGCCACCGAGCGATCCCGCTCGACGACCTGTCAGAAGACGGGCGCACCAAAGTCATCAGGGGATGAGGATCTCCTCCACCGCGCGGCGGGGCGTGGGCGGTGGCGGGGCGCGCGTGGGGCGGCCGATGCGCAGCACGAGCTGGGGAACCGCCCGGGCCCGAGCGGCCCCGGAGCGGAAGAGCTGGGTGGGCAGCAGGTTGGCCAGCAGCGTTCGCGTCGACGGTTGCTCGATGCACTGGTTGAGAAACGACGTCGCCAGCCCGTCGGTCACCGCGGTGAGCATCACCCGATCGAGGGCCAGCCCGGCTCTGAGCCAATCGCGCTCGCTATCGCCCTCGGTGACCACGACCGCCAACAGGGGTGAGCCCTGCGCGAGCTCCTCGTCGCGCGCGGCCCGTGACGATCCAAGATCGAAGGTGCGGATGACCAACGGCGCCACCAGGGCCGCGAGGTCGTTGTCGGCCACGGCGTCGGCCGGCAGCCCATCGCGCCGCCCATCGCGGCTGGTGTGGCACCAGGCCGCCAGCTCCTCGCGAAACGCGGGCTTGGCCCATTGGGCGCGGTCGGCCACCGCCACCAGCCTGGCCAGCGCCAACCGGCCGGGCTGGTCGTGCAGGATCACGAGGCGTGCGCCCTCGGCGGCGGCGGCATCGACGAGGCGCGCTGCATGCCGCGCAGCAACCGGAGCGGGTGCAAAGGGCAGCCGGTGGGTGCGACGGGACGGAATCGCCTGGAAGAGCCGCTCGCGGGCGGAGTCAAAGGCGCCCGTCATCTCGGAGAGCACCACGCGGGCAAACACGCCCGCGCGCCCGGGCCCGAGCGGGCCTGGACCGGGGTGCCCGAGTCCCAGGTC
>JBKJNL010000816.1:0-4266 GCA_046593615.1 Myxococcota bacterium
CTGGGACGAGCACGACCCCGAGATCGACGACCCGGCCTTTGACATGCTGCTCGAGGCTTTGAGGGCACAGGCGCCGACGTCGTCGGTGCTCGATGAGCTCGGCGAGACCCGCGAGCCACAGAAGGGCAGGAAGCGGGGCTCGCGTTCAGCCGGCTTCGGCGACGTCGTCCATGTGCGGCCGATGCTGAGCCTCGACAAGTGTTACGACGACGAGACCCTCTTGAAGTGGGGCGACTCCTTCAAGGGCGCCGTCGTCGTCACCCCGAAGATCGACGGCCTGGCCTGCTCGATCCGCTACGACCAGCAGGGCCGCCTCCAGGTGGCCGGCACACGCGGTGACGGCAAAACCGGTGACGACATCCTGCAGAACGTGAAGGGGATCAAAGACATCCCGCATGTGCTCAAAGACGCGTCGGCGTCTTCGTCAAAGTCGTCGTCAAAGGTGTCGGGCGCAGGATTGGAAATCCGCGGCGAAGTCTACATGCGGGTGTCTCGTTTCAACTCGACCTACAAGGGCGAGAAATCCAACCCACGCAACCTGGCCGCCGGCGCGTTGAAGACCAAGGACCCGGCAGAGTCCGCCGCCTACGGCTTGTGCTTCTTTGCCTACGACCTGCTCGGCAGCGAGGTGCAGAGCGAAAAAGAGAAGCACGCGGCGCTGGCAAAGATGGGCTTTCCGGTGATGCCGCTCGAGGTCGTCGAAGACCACCAGCAGCTGCCCGACGTGTTCCGCCGCTTCATCGACATCTGCAAAGGCATGGACGTCGAGACCGACGGCGTCGTCCTGAAAGCCGACCTGCTGGCCGAGCAAGAACGCCTCGGCGCCACCGCCCACCACCCGCGCTACGCGCTGGCCTACAAATTCCAGGGCGAGAGCGCGCAGACCGTCGTCACCGCCATCGAGTGGGGCGTGGCCCGCACCGGCACCGTCAACCCCGTCGCCATCATCGAGCCCATCTTTGTCTCGGGCGTCACCGTGACCCGCGTCAGCCTGCACAACCCCGGCTACGCAAAGAAGCTCGGCATCGGCGTCGGCGCGCGCGTCGAGGTCGTCCGCCGCGGCGGCGTCATCCCCCACATCGAGCGCGTGTTGTCGCCGCCGACGACGCCCCTCGAGCTGCCCACCGAGTGGCCCGTCGCCCTGCCCGGCGGAGGAATGGGAACGACCCCGCTCGTGGCCGACGGCGACTTCCTGTTGCTGGCCGAGCCCGAGAAGAGCGTCGACGTCGTCGTCTCGCGCGTCGCCCACTTCTGCAAGGTCATCGACGCCACCGGCTTCGGCGAGAAGCGCTTGCTGCAGCTCATCTCGGGTGGCCTCGTGGGGCAGCCGGCCGACTTGTACAAGCTCGGCAAGAAGCAGTTGGCCGGGCTCGATCGCATGGGCGAGCTGTCGGCGCAGAACCTGCTCGATGAGATGAACGACCGTCGCAAGCTGACGCTGCCGGTGTTCCTCACCGCCCTCGGCATCGACGACATGGGCCCCACCGTCGCCGAGACGCTGTCGGAGACGTTCCACACGTTGCCGAGCTTGCGCGCGCTCGAGGTCAAAGATCTGTCGACGGTGCACGGCATCGGCGACACCACCGCGGCCTCGATCGTCAAGGGACTGCACAAGAGCAGACCCGTCATCGACGCCCTGCTTGAGCAGGTGACGATCGTCGAAAAAGAAAAAGTGCAGGACTCAGGCTCGCCGTTGTTCGGCAAAAGCGTGGTCTTCACCGGAACGATGTCCAAGATGGACCGCAAGACTGCGCAAAAGAGAGTCCAACAAAAAGGCGGCAAGACGCCGTCGTCGGTGACGGCCGATCTTGATTTTCTCGTCATCGGCGACGAAGAGTCGGCGCTGTTGAGCGGCGGTGAAAAGTCGACCAAGCACAAGGCGGCCGATAAGCTGGTTGCCAAGGGTTCGCAGGTCAAGATCGTCAGTGAGACCGACTTCATCGTAATGTTGGGTAAGTAGTTGATCGCGCTGTTCTGCCTGCTGCTGACCCAGCAGGCCCCGACCCCGACATCGGGCCAGCCGGCCTCCGGCTGGATCGACGCGCCCGAGGCGCCGACGTCGACCGTGCCGTTGCCGCCGTCGACGGCGCCGCGGGATGGCGAGCCGTCACCGCCGGCAGGCACAGCCCCAGACCGCAAGCCCGCCGCCGAGGTGCTGGTGGTGCCGCCGGTGCCGCGAGAGCCCGGTCGTGTCGCCATCGACGACGGCCTGTTGCCGGCGTTGTCGGAGCGCCGCTTCGCGAGCGTGCTCGAGCGCCACCAGCTGGTGCGCCAGGCCACCCTCGACCTCGACAGCTTCTTGGATCGGGCCTTGATCCCCGGCCTGGTGTGGTTGCCGCAGCAAGCGGGGCGCGCGCTGCCGACGTCGCGCGGCCACCTCGCCGGCGACATCGTCGTCGTCGTCGACGATGTGCCCCTGATCGACGGTCTGGGCGCTGCATCGCTGACCGAATCCATCGGGCTGCTGGCCCCGGCACGGCTCACGTTTCGCCACGGGGCGCGCGCCGACAGCCCCGGTGGCGCGGCCCTCGGCGGCGTGCTGGCCATCGACACCGGCGGCAGCCTCGACGACGTCGGCGAGAGCCTGCGCATCGATGGCCTGCTCGGCGCGGGCTACGGCGGTCCCGACAACGAGAAGGGCGCGTTTGCCCTGGCCCGCTCGGGGTGGCGCGCGCTGCGCATCACCGCCCACGGCACGCTGCTGCACCGCGAAGACTTCCGCACCGGCCGCGCGCCGCTGCTCGGCGTCGGCGTCGACGAGAGCTCGGTCATCCTCGCAAACACCGGCGGCATCGGCGGCACCGTCGGCGCCCGCGTCGACGTCGTGCCGGTCGATCGCTCGCGTTTGTTCGTGACCTGGCAGGCCGGCCGCGGCCTCGACGTCGGCGACGTGCAGACCTGCCCCGACGTCGACACCGACAACCGCGCGCGCGACTGCACGCGCACCACCGAGCGCGGCACCGACGTCGCCATTGCCGGCTTCGACGTCGCCCGCGACGCCTATGGCCTGTCGCTGCAACCGCAGGTGCGGGTGCACGCCCAGCGCTTCCTCGACGTCAGCGAGCGTTCGGGCTCGGCGCTGATCGCGGTCGACCGCCACCGCGACGAGGTGGTGCGTGGCGGCCTGCGCCTGGCCCTGCAAGGCCGCACCGGCGTCGTCGACGTCGTTGACCTGCCCGGCGGCCGCCTGGCGCCGTCGTTCGTCGTCGCCGTCGACCTGTTCGGTGACCGGTTCTCGTCGACGTTCGCGTCGCGCTCGCTGCTCCGGCGCGACGCCGAGCCGCGCGGTGACGGCATCGAAGACCCGCTGCAGGCGCGCTTCTCCAACGGCGCCACCGCCCGCCAGGGGCACCTCTCGGCCACGCTGCGTGCCGACGGCGACCTCGTCGAGCTCTGGCTCATCGGCCGGCTCGGCGGCCAGACCGTCGACGCCGCCGACGTCGCCGCCGACAGCGGCGCCCGGCTCGGCGGCCACGTGGCCCAGCTGCTGCCCGGCGGCGAGGGCGGCGCCCGCCTCCACCTGCTCGACAACGTCGACGTCACCGCCACCGTCGGCCACGTGCAGCGCTCGGGCGCGCTGCGAGACATCATCGCCCTGGTGCGCAGCGGCGACGTCGGCAACCCCGGCGGCGCCGACCCCGTCGCCGTCTCCGACACCTTTGTCGAGAGCGGCGTGGCCGTGACCTCCGCCGCCGTCGACGTCGACGTCGTCGCCTGGGGTTCGTTGCGACCCTCCGGTGGGTCTCGCGCGGTGAGCGTCGGCGGCGTCGAAGGCCGCCTGCTGTTGAAGCCCGGCGTCGACGGGCTCACGGCCCAGGCCGTGGTCTCGGGCTTCGCCAAAAACGTCGACGGACGCGCCGCGCCAGACGTGCTGCAGCCCCAGGCCGGCGTCGTCGTGCGCTACCGGCCGTCGTCGTGGCCGGTGGGCGTCTTTGCCCGCGTGCAAGGCGCCGTGCCGCAGAACCGCCTGGCCGCCGACGAGCTCGGAAATCCGGCGCTGTGCCCCGAGCTGCCGACCGAGCCCGGCGCCGCGCAGACGGCCCCGTGCAGCGGCGCCGACGGCTTCGTCACCGCCGACCTCGGCGCGTCGCTGCAGCTCGGCGAGCTGCGCTTCGACGTCGTCGGCGAGAACGTCACCGACACCCAGGGCAGCTGGCGCGGCGCCCCGCTCGGCACCGGCGGCACTGCGGTGCGCGCCCGCGTCGCGTTCGTGTTCTGAGCTGGCCTCTGGAGTCGGCTCTCAGGGAGCAGCGAAGCGCACGCGCA
>JBKJNL010000908.1:0-7133 GCA_046593615.1 Myxococcota bacterium
GCAGACGATCTTGGCGCGACGCATGTTTCGGGCTCCGATGACGACGACGACGACGCAGACAGAGCGCAGCCGGTAACACGCACCACCCGGCCCCTCAAGCGCAGCGAACCGGACGCAGGGGCACCGCAGAGAGCCCAGAAGTGGCCTCGTCAGCACTCTTCCCGTGAGGTACAGCGACGTCGTCACCACTGGAGGTCGATATGACTCGCCGCGTTGGGCTTCTTCCCCGCTTCCGGGCCGCTCGGGTCCTTGTTGCTGTCGCCATGCTGCCGGCCTGCCAGTTCTGCGACGACACCGAGCAGTTCCTGCCCCAGGGCACCATCGAGCCCAGCGTGCTCGATCTCGGCCCGATCACCACCGGCACCACCTGCCCCGCGGTGCTGACCGTGAGCAACCTCGCCGGCCAGGCCGACCTCGAGGTCACCGCGAACTCGGCGACGTTGCCGGCGCAAGACGGCGAATTCACCATCATCAAGGTGCCGGCCTTTGTGCGCATCGGCGCCTCTGAAGAGCTGGTGATCAACTACACGGCCGGCAGCGAGGTCGGCGCCCGCGAAGGCACCAGCGTCGAAATCGTCACCAACGACCGCGACAACGACGGCAAGCTTGGCGCGGCCATCGTGGCCTTTGTCGCCGACAGCCCGGTGGCCCTGGCCCGCGCCGAATGCGACGTCGTCGACACCGGCGGCGCCGACCCCGACGAAGACGGCGACGGCGTCGCCAGCCCGTGCGGCAACCTCAACTTTGGCGCGGTGCTCATCAGCGAGCCCACCGTCCCCGTGGATTCCCGCCCCGGCCGCAACATCAGCCTGCGCGTCATCAACGACGGCAACGCCGACCTCGAGGTGCAGGGCGCGGTGCTCGGCGGCCCCGGCGCCAGCGAATTCCAGGTCGTCGGCGCCCGGCGCGGCAGCCAGGTCTTTCCGTTCCCGGTCACGGTGCCGGCCGGCCGCTCCGGCGATTGCGGAGAGCTCAGTGGCGCCGACAACGAGCTGCTCATCGACGTGCGCTACGCGCCCATCACCCTGGGTGCGGCCGTCGCCGACCTCAGCGTGCTGACCACGGGTCGCGAAGGCGCGCTCATCGAGGTCGCGCTCACCGGCCAGGGCGCCGAGACCGGCATCTTGACGAACCCCAACATCGTGCGCTTCGGCGACGTCGCTGAGGGCACCACCGCGACCGAGACCGTGCTCGTGCAGAACATCGGCACCGCCGAAGCCAGCGTCACCGAGAGCTGCATCGACCTCGAAGACGACGGCACCTGCGACGGCCTGTGCACCGCCGCCGCCGCCGACGTCACCCTCGACGGCACGCTCTCGTGCGAAGTCAAAGACAGCGCCGGCGCCCACGTCGGCAAGGGCTTCGTGCTCGGCCCCACCGACGCCGCTGCCGACGGCGACGACGAACGCACCGTCGAGATCCACTGGACGCCCTCGGCCGCGCAGCCCGCCATCCCGGTCAGCGCCGTGCTGCTGTTGAAGAGCAACATCCAGAACAGCGCGGTGTTCAAGGTCGGCATCGTCGGCGGCAACGCCGGCATCCTCGACGTCAGCTCGCCATCGCCCTGCGGCTCGTCGCAGTGCCTGCAGGCGGTCGGCGCCGCCGACGACGTCAAGACATGGACGGGCTCGTTGACCCTGACGCTGCAGAACGCCGGCGACGCCACGCTGACCATCCAGGGCATCGACTTCGAGGCCGGCACCGGCCCGACCATCGCCGACGACTGGACCATCGGCGCGCCGGGCTCGACGACGCTGGCGGCGGGCGCGTCGACGACGGTCGAGCTCACCTACGCCAACCTCGACTGCTCGAGCGATCCGTGCCGCCCCATCGACAATTCCGGTGACGACGGCGTCAACCTGATCGTCGACCACAACGGCGTGCTGGGCTCGACGCTGGTGCCCATCGGCGTGCTCGCACCGCAGTGACGGTGTGACGGCGTCGACGGTGCCGTCTGAGTCTGCGTCTGCGTCTGAGTCTGCGTCTGCGTCTGCGTCGGCGTCTGCGTCTGGGGCGCGCACCGACGTCGCCGGTCTGGTGCTGCTCGCCACCGGCGTCGTCTCCGTCGGCGCCGCGGCCATCTTGATACGCCTGGCCGCGGCGCACCCGCTGACGACGACGTTCCTCCGCCTCGCCGTGGGTGGTGCCGTCTTGATCGGCGCCGCCGTCGTCACGCGGCGCGCGTTCCCCACGGGCCCCGAGCTGCGCCGCGCCGTCGTCGCCGGCCTGTTGTTGTGCGCCCACTTCGCGCTGTGGATCGGCTCGCTCGGCTTCACGACCGTCACCGCGAGCGTCGTGCTCGTGTGCCTGCAGCCGGTGTTCGTCGCTGTGCTGGCCCGCGTGTTCCTCGGCGAACAGACCGCCGGCGTCGTCGTCGCCGGCATCGCCACCGCTCTCGCCGGCGCGCTGCTCATTGCCACCGACGCCGCCACCGACGCCACGACGGGCGCGGGCGGCGGCGTTGCGACCGGCCTTGCGTCGTCGCCGACCACGGGCAACCTGCTGGCCCTCGGCGGCGCCGTGGCCATCGCGCTCTACGTGCTGGTGCTGCGCCGGCAGCGAGGCGACGTGTTGGCGACGTCGGCGGTGGTGACGTCGACGGCGGCGCTGGCGTCGTTGCCGTTGTGCTTGATGGCCGGTGCGCCGCTGTGGCCGTCGTCGTCGACGCAGGGCTTCTGGCTGTTGGCGCTGGCGCTCGGCCCGCAGGTCATCGGCCACACGGCGCTGAACGCGGCCTTGAAGCGTCTGCCCGCGGCGGTGGTCTCGGGAGCGATCCTCGGCGAGCCGGTCATCGCCAGCGGCCTCGCGTTTCTGGTCCTCGACGAGCAACCCGGCTGGCAGACCGCCGTCGGCGCCGCCGTCACCCTCGCCGGCCTGGTGCTGCTGCTGCGGCGGCCCGCGCGCTGATCAGGCGACCGCGCCGTTGGGCACGACATCGGCGGCAAGGACGTCGGCGGCAAGGACGCCGCCGGCGATCACGTCGTCGGCGACGTCGACGCCGACGGGGCAGTGGTCGCTGCCGCGCACGTCTTTGGCGATGAAGCCGGTTCGCAAGAACGGCACGACGGCCTCGCTGCACAAGACGAGGTCGATGCGCCAGCCGATGTTCTTCTCGCGCACGCCAAAGCGCTGCGACCACCAGGAGTAGTGGCCTTCGCCCTTCTCGTAGTGGCGAGAGGTGTCGACCCAGCCCCCGGTGATCCAGCGGTCAAGCTCTTCACGCTCGATCGGCGTGAAGCCCGAGGTCTTCTGGTTCTGCTTCGGCCGCGCGAGGTCGATGGCGGTGTGGGCGGTGTTGAAGTCGCCCATGACGATGACGCGGCCGCCACGACGTCGGTCGCCGTCGAGCAGCTCGGCGACGCGGCGGTAGAACGCCAGCTTGTACGGGATGCGCGAGTTGTCGCGCTCTTTGCCGTTGCCGTTGGGGAAGTAGCCGTTCACGACAGTGAGGTCGCCGAAGCGGGCCCGCTGCACGCGCCCCTCGACGTCGAATTCGCTGACGCCGAGGGTGGTCTCGACCGAGCTCGGCTTCTGCTTGGTCAACAACGCCACGCCCGAGTAGCCCTTGCGATCGGCGGCGCTCACCGAGACGTGCCAGCCGCGGGCGGCGAGCAGGCCGACCTCGTCCTCGAGCTGGGCACCCGTGGCCCGCACCTCTTGCAGGCCGACGACGTCGGCGCCGCTCTGGTCGAGCCAGTCGACGAAGCCCTTGCCCATGGCTGCCCGCAGGCCGTTCACGTTCCACGAGACGATGCGCATGGCCGCTGCTTACCCGTCGCCTCCGAAACCGTCGACGTCCAGGTCGCGAGGCGCTCAGCAGCCGAACGATGGGCTGAGCGGCATGCTGAGCGGCAGGCCCCGCGCCGGCCAGCGTCGACGGCCGACGTCGACGGCCGACGTGCGCCATCGGCCGATCTGCGGAGATCATCCGGGCCGAAAAGTTGGAGGCCCGATCTGCACAGTGGTAGCCATCAGGCTCCGAACGTCCCCTGCTGGCGCCACATGTCGCCAGCCGTCCGAGGAGGAACCCATGGCCGAGCGCTGTCCCGCCTGCAACGCCGACGTCGCCGACGCTGGCGTCGGCCCCGGTGGCTCGCTGCGCTGCGACCGCTGCGGCACGCGTTTTCCGAAGGCCAAGCGCGGCACGCCAGCCACCGCCGGCCGCGACGAAGACGGCCTCGGCATCCACCCGGCGCTGGCCAAGCGCTACAACGCCGCAGCGTTGCCCGCGGCAGCACCGAAGCCGCAGGTCGAGACCCGTGTCGTCGACGGCGGCCTGCACTCTGGCGTCGGCGCCGAGCCCGGCACAGCCCCCGCCCGCCCCGCGGCGCGCAACTCGATGCCGACGACGCCGTCGCAGCGGGCAGCGCCCAGAGAGCCGCCAAAAGCGCCCGATGCCGACGCCCTGCCGCAGATCCCCGGGTTCACGGTCAGCGAGCTGATCGGCAAGGGCGCGATGGGTCGCGTCTACCGCGCCGTGCACGTCGCCAGCGGTCGCAGCGCGGCCATCAAGACGCTTGCGCCTGAGCTCGCTGTGCGCCCCGACTTCATTGCCCGCTTCGAGCGCGAAGGTGCGGCCATGCGCGCCATCCGCCACCCCGGCGTCGTTCAAGTGTGGGATCAAGGCAAGGCCGGCGTCGACGTCTATTATATTGCGATGGAGTTCATCGAGGGCCACCCGCTGCGGAAGTTCCTCGACAACGGCCCGCTGCACCCGGCCCTGGCTCTGCGCTACACGCGCCTGATCCTGCAGGCCCTGCAGGCCGCGCACACGCCGGGGGTCATCCACCGTGATCTCAAGCCCGAGAACATCCTCATGCAGGGCGCGCCGGGCCACGAGCGGCCGGTGCTGGTCGACTTTGGCCTCGCCGGCATCATGGAAGAAGAGAATGATCCGCATCCCAATCTGACGAAGAGCCGCATGACCATGGGCACCGTCAATTATATGGCGCCGGAGCAGCGCACCGACGCCAAGCGCGTCGATCAGCGCGCCGACCTCTACGCCGCCGGCGTCATCCTCTACGAGCTGCTGACCGGCGACCTGCCCCTCGGGCGCTTCAACCTGCCGACCGAGAAGGGCCTCAACGTGCCCCCGTCCGTCGACCGCCTGATCATCAAGGCCCTGGCGCGCAACGCCGAAGAGCGGTTCCAGAACGCCCGCGAATTCGACGCCGCCATCGCCGTCATCGAAGCCGAAGTGAACCCGCAGTCACCGTCGGACCGCGACACCCTGGTCGGCGGCAGCGACACCGTGCCCGGCCGTCCCGGCGGCGTGCAGCGCGACTCGTCAGAGCCTGGCTTTGCCGCGTCGAAGCGTCGGCCGCGCATCCCGAGCCTGACGCCGACGTCGATGGCGTCGGGGCTGTCGATGGCGTTGTCGTCGTCGCCTCCTTCATCGGTGGCTTCTTCGTTGGAGTCGGCCTCGAGCGTCTCAGGCGTCTCGGGCGCCGGCACGCTGGTCGAGAGCCTGGTGCAGCCCGCCTGGGTCACGATGCTGCCGGCGGTGCAGATGCGGACCATCGGCGGCGCCGTCGCCTTGTGCGTCGGCACGCTGCTCGGCCTGTTGCTGCTGCGCGGGTTCTGACGCCACCGACCGCGAATCCGGATGTCCGGATCGCCGCCCGCCCCCCACCAGATCGCGGAGACCCCGATCCGGATCGACCAACCTGCCGTCCGGATCAACGACCCGTCGATCCGGATTGACGACCCACCGATCCGGCTCGACGACCCTCCGATCCGGATCGACGACCCTGCGGTCCGGATCGACCCGACAGTCTGGAAAAACAAAGAGCCCCGCGAGGGGCTCTTTGCTTTGGTGGTGCCGAAGGCGGGAATCGAACCCGCACTCCCTCGCGGGAACCGGATTTTGAGTCCGGCACGTCTACCAATTCCATCACTTCGGCAGAGAAGGCAGCAGAAGACGTCGTCGACGACACCATCGTTCTTCAGCTCTGTCAACGAGGCTGCGCGTGCTCCTCGCGCTGCCCGCGCAACGCCAGGGCCAGCCAGGCCGCGCACGCTGCGTGGTGGCGCGCGACCTCGTCGGTGACCCGCGTGGCAAAGGCGCCGTCGTCCTGCTGCAGCTCGGCGAGCCGCGACCACAGCGGTTGCACGTCGGGCCCCCCGGTCGTGCGGGTCACGGCCATGGCGCACAACAGCAGCACCGCCACGCTGTCGCCGTCGTCGAGGTCGACGGTGGCCAGCGCGTCGCTGAAGCCCGGCGGATCGGCGACCGGGCTCTTGCCGTAGGCGGTGGCAAAGAGCGCGCAGTGGCTGAAAAAGGCGAAGTCGAAGAAGCGCTGGCCGGGCGCGCCGCGGTCGACGTCGAACGAGCGGGCGAGCGCGGCCCGCCACAACCAGTAGCGCCCCGTCGATCGAAACGGCTCGTGCTCGGGGACACCAACCAGGCGGGCCAGCAGCGCCAGCGCAAACCGCAGGTCGGCGACGTCGACGCCGAGCTCTTCCATCGTGGCGCACAGCACGCACAGCGTCGTCAGGTGGTGCGCCGCACCCGGGCTCTGGGCCGCGGCGAGCACGTCGGGAAAGAAGCGCTGCGCGAGCTCGGGCCCTTCGGCGCGCGGCACCACAGACGCAATCAGCAGACGGTCCGACAGCGCCACCAACGACGTCGGCGGGTGCGCGCGCAAGAAGCCCTCGATGGCGTCTGCGTCGACAGCAACGTCGACACCGGCGTCGACACCGGCGTCGACGCCGGCGGGCCCTGGGCGCAGCTCAGCCACCGCACCGCTTCATGTACAGCCGCTCGGCCTTGCCCCGCGATTCGCCGTCGGCGGGCGCGCGGTCGGCGATGCGGTCGAGCAGGCTGCAGGCGGTGTCGACGTCCTTGCTGCGAAAGGCGTCGATGGCGCGCTCGAACTGCGCTTTGGCATCGGCCTCCGACATCCCCGACGGACGCGGCTTCGGCTTCGGCTTCGGCGCCGCCGGCTTCGGCGCGCTCGCCACCGGCTTGGGCGTCGGCGCTGGCGTCGGCGTCGGCGTCGGCGCGGGTGCTGGCGTCGGTGCAGGTGACGGCGTCGGCGTCACGGGCGCTGCGGTCGGCGTCGGAGCAGGCGTCGGCTTGTTGGCGGCGTCGAGGGCCGCGTTCACCTTGAGCTCGGCGTCGCGCTTGTAGG
>JBKJNL010000977.1:0-8686 GCA_046593615.1 Myxococcota bacterium
CGCCGACCTGTGCCGCTACGTCTTGCGCTCGGTCATCACCGACGAGCGCTGGATGGGCGGACGCGCCCCCCTCGGCTGACGTCGGTGCCGGATCGGGGCCCACGCCGAGCAGCGCGACGACGGAATGACGTCGTCACCGGCACAGGAATTACAGCAGCCCCAGCGAGCGCCGTCAGAAGCGCCCGTGCAGCAGTGCCACGCCCATCGGCACGGCCGACGACCCCGGCAGCGGCGCGTAGGCCACGGGCATCGGCAGGTGCAGCTCGGCGCGGTGGCCGGCGACGTCGACGACCGCGCCTTGCGAGAGGGCGAGCCACTCGTCGGGCACCAGCAGATACGCCAGCGTCATGCCGATGACCTGGCCCGAGAGGCCCAGACCGCAGGCCACGCGTGACGATGTGTCGAGCTCGGTGGGCACGATCAGGAAACCGAGCCCGGTCAGCAGGCCACCGCCGAGCAGGCCGCCGGCGACGACGGCGGCGGAGCGGGCCGCGGGGACTTCGACGACGGCGCCGGCGCCGAGGGCGGCGAGGCCGAACAAGCCGGCGCCGGTCATGCCGGCGCCGAGGCCGAAGTCGCTGCGCTGGGCCCCGAGGACCTCGGTGAGGCCCACGGGCACCGCCGTGAACGCCGTCAGCGCCGAGGCCAGGCCGCCCATCGCCATGGCCGAGGCCATGAGGGCGTTGTCGTTGTCGGTGAGCTCGGTGCCGTAGGCGAGACCGGTGCCGCCGGCGAAGCCGCCGAGGCTGCCGAGCGACAGGGCCATGGCTTGTCCGCCGCCCTGGGCGCCGATCATCAAGCCGAGGCCGGCGCCGAGCACGGTGCCGGCGCCCGCGCCGCCGAGCACCGAGGTCGACTCGGTCGGCGACAGCGGTCCGAGCAGGGCTTCGATGCCATAGGCCGCGCCGCCGAGGGCCGCAGCGCCCGCGATCGCGGCCGCGCCGGTGGTGAGGAACGAGACCTCTTCGCGCGACAGCTTGCTCGTGGCGTCGTCGTAGAGCAGCACGTCGCGCGAGGGCACAAAGGCCCCGGGCAGGGCGCCGCCGACGAGCAGGCCGGTGCCGGCCCCCGCGGCCAGGAACATCCAGTTCGGCGTCGTCGTCGTCGGCGTCTCGGGCAGCGTCGTCGGCGTCCCCGGCGTCGTTGCGGTCTTTGGCTGGTCGGGATCGGGGGGCAGGTCGGGCATGGTGATGGCCCGCAGGGGCAGCCCGCCGACGGAGGCGAAGCAGGCGTAGCGCACGTCGGAGGCGCCCTTGGCCCGGGCTTGAAATGCGTCTTGCAGGCCGGGCGGGGCGAGGGCCGCGAGCAGGTCGGCGCCGGCGCAGGCGGCCTCGTCGACGGGATCGTCGAGCAGCGAGATGGCGACGTTGACGGCGTTTTTCTTCAGCTCTTCGGGCAGGCGGCGCGAGACCGCGATCAACGACTGTCCGGCGGTGGCCCGCACGCGGGCGTCGGGGTCGCGCGAAGCGGTGAACAGCGGCGGCGCCGACACCGACGGATCGAGCCAGGGCAACACCGCGGCGGCCAGGGCGCGGGCCCGCGGCGCCGGGCTCTTGGCGAGGATGCGCAGCAGGGTGTCGACGTCGGCGGCCGACAGCTGCTCGTTGAGCGACAGGCGGCCTTCGAGGGCCTGCAGGGTGGCCATGTCGCGGAGCTCTTCGGGCGTGGCGACGTCTTCGGGGGCGGCGGCGACGGCGGACTTTTTGTCGTCGTCGTCGTCTTCGTCGGCGTCGTTTTCGTCGGCGTCGTTTTCGTCGGCTGTCTGTGCGCTCGACGCTTTTTCAGCGGGATCATCGCGCAGCTCTTCGGGGTCGCCTGGGACCGCGCGGCCCTGGAGGGGAGAGCCCGAGGTCTGGGCAGCGACGAGCAACAGCGCAGCGACGAGCATCACGGCCGACGTTGCCCGCGACGCCGCCGGAGCGCAAGGAGCCCCGCTGCCAGCGACAGCGGTACGACCTGGGCCCCAGCCGACGAGGCGTCGCAGCGGCAGCCACCGCCACCCAGCAAGGGGTCGTCGCCGCCGTCACCCGTGTCGTCGCCGGTGCCCTCACCCTCTCCTTCGGCGGGGGCTTCGCCGTTGCCCGCGGCGAACACCGCGGCGCAGGCGTCGACCTCGTCGTCGTCGCCGATGCACAGATCGGGGCGCGCGCCCTGTCCCTGCTGGCGGGCGTTGATGAGCAGGGCAAAGACGTCGTCGTCGGTGCCGACATCGAGCCCGACGTCGAGCCCGACGTCCAACCCGCCGGCGCCCCCACCAGCGCCCCCGCCAGCGAACGGGCCGCTGGTCGCTTGCCGCACCGCACCGGTGTTCAGGTCGATGGCGATCAAGACCGCGCTGAGGCCCTCGAGCTGGTCGTCGTCTTCGAGGCGCAAGCGCACCCGCGACCGGCCGCGCGCCGGCACATCCAGCAGCCGCGACGACGACGTGAACACCACGAAGCTCGCGCGTTGCACGGGCAGGTCCAGCGCTTCGGCGGGGCGCTCGGCGAAGTCGTCGCCGTGCACGAAGCCCTGGCCGGCGGCGGCGCGGTCGTCGTCGTGGCGGTCGGCGGTGAACACCGTCGCCAGGGCGAAGTCGGCAAAGACCGTCGAAAACGAGGCGCCGGCGTCGGCCTGCAAGACGGCGTCGATGACGTCGAACCAGAAGGGATCGTCGGTGCTGTCGGTGCGGTCGGCTTCGACCGCCTGCCAGAGGTGCAGCACGACGTCGGGGCCGAAGCGCTCGCTCAAGTACTGAAAAAAGATCGCCGCGCCGTAGCCGAAGGGGTCGACGGCGCCGCCGCCGCTGCTGTCGAGGGGGGCCGCGGCGTCGTCGAGGTAGCCGGAAGAGAACCCTTCGAGGTCGAAGAGGCGCGCATCGAATTGCTCGCTGGCCCACACCGCGGTGCCCTCGGCCAACACCGCGCCCTGCTCGGCGTCGTAGCCGGCCTGCACGGCGTGGAACAGCTCGTGGCTGCCGACGGTGCGGTTGCCGACGTCGGCGTTTGGATAGCCATACCCGCGGAAATCGTTCTCTTGCACCATATAACCAAGGCAGACGTCTTCGTCGCAGGTGTCGCTGCGGTAGGCGCCGTCGGCGCTCAGGCCGAAGTCGACCAGGTAGACGTCGAAGCGGCCGTCGCCGCCGTTGTCGAGCCCGATCGCCGGCAGATCGACGTCGCTGAGCGGGGCCTTGAAGCCCAGCGCGACGTAGCGGGCCAGCGCCGCCTCGTAGACGGCACCCAGCTGCTCGACGTGATCGGGCACGCCGGTCGTGTCGTTGTCTGCAACTGGAACGGCGTGTGTTCCGGTGAGGGTGTAGTGGATCCTGAAACCTGCCGTGTCGAACACCAGCACGTCGTCGCCGACGTCAAAGGTGAAGAGGTCCGAGCCCGGGTCGTCGGGGCGCGCCATCGACGGGCCCGCCCACAAAGCGGCCCAGAGAGTGGCCAGGGCAAGGCGCCTCACTCGAGAAAGGCCCAGCGGAAGCGGATCAACGCCGAGTCGGCGAAGCCGCCGGTCTCGTCGTTGCAGCCCTGCTGGTTCTCTCCGTAGTACTGGACGACGACGAGCTTCACGCGCCGGCCGTCGGCGAGGCCGACGACGTAGACGTTGCCGGTGGTGGCCACGCAGCCGGGGTAGGTCCACCAGCTCTGCATGACGAAGCCCGGTGACCCCTGGCCGCTGCCGTCGGTCTGCAGCGTGCACTCGGCGCCGTCTTCGACCTCGAAGATGTCCTTGTTGAAGCTCAGGCCCGCGGGGACCTCGGCGAGCGTGTCGAAGTCGGTGGTCGGCCCGGTGCGCGCGGCGTTGACGCACGACGGCCCGCCGTTGCCGGAGTTCAAGCGAATCTGGAAGCGCTGGAAGGCGATGTCCCAGTCCATCGAGTCGAGGCTGGCGTCGTCGAACAGCTCGACCTTTTCGAGGCCGGCGTCGGTGAAGCGGCCATAGACCCAGGGCCCGGTGTTGAACGCGCCGTTGCTGCGGGCGTCGACAAAGGTGTCGAAGCCGTCGCCGTCGGGTGCGTTTTCGACGACGCCGTCGGCGGTCTCGCTGAGGCTCATGGCCAGGTCGACGAACACGTCGTCGCGGCAGACGACGTCGGTGGGCTCGGTGCAGGTGATGGCCGGCTCGCCTTCGCCCTCGGCGGCTTCGCCCTCGCCTTCGCCTCCTTCGCCGGCGTCGGCGTTGTTGCCGTCGCAGGCGGCGGCGCCGACGACGACACTCGAGATCAGCAAGGGCAGGAGCAGGCGGCGCGACCAGGTCATGGGGTTCCTCGGGGCACGTGTTCGATCATTCGATGCGGCGGGCGGCGCTGGCCGGCGACAGCAGGAATTGCAGGGAGCCGCCGCCGCGATCGTCGTCGACGATGACGACGTCGTAGTCCTTGGCGAACGGCAGCGCGGTGGGCCAGCGCGTGTCGGCCAAGGCCGCGGTTGGCGTCAACAGGTCGGCGGCGCGAAACGAGAGGAACACCGGCGCCCCGCCGGCGAGGGGGCCGCTGGCGTCGACATCGACGACGACGGGATCGCCGGCGTCGTTGGCGACGGCGAAGCTCTCCCGATCGATCGCGCGGCGCGTGAAGGTGAAACGCAGCAGGCCGGCGCCATCGACGTCGGCGACGGAGAACTCGACGAGGCCGAAGCCGCCATCGACGACGGACCAGCGCCGGTCGCCGAGGCGCGATCGGGCGCCGAGGGCGCGTCCGCTCTCGGGAAGGTCGGGCGCCAGCGCGCCAAAGGACCAATCGGTGGAGTCGAAGTCCGCCGGTCCGTCGTCGAGGACGGCGACCCCGGCGGGGTCGGGCAGGGCCTGCAGCTCGACGCCGTCGAAGCGGGCCACGCGGGCGCCGTCGCCGACGAACACCGCTGGCTCGGCGACGGCGAAGCCGGCCGCGAGGCTCAGGCGGCTCTGGATCACGAAGCGCAAATCGTGGGCCACGTCGCAGCCGACGACGCTGTCTGCGGCGTTCACGGCAGCGATGTCGAAGCACAGCGGGCCGTCGTGGACATCGGCGGGCAGGGTCACGGTGGTGGTGGCGCCCCAGGCGAGGCGGTCGTCGAGGCGGTGGACGACGTCGATGGTAAAGGTACCCGATTCGCCGGTGTCGTCGTCGTAGACGCTGGCGATGCGGAAGCCGTGGAAGTCGCCGCCCGCACGCTGCACGATCCAGGCTTCGGCTTTGGGCTCGAGGACGTGGCCGTCGACGCTGTAGTCGTACCACTTGCCCCCGATGGCCGGCCGGTCCTGCAAGAACGAAGAGAGGTCGACGACGGTGGCTTCACCGGTGGGCGGATCGTCGTCGCCGGGCGGCGACACCGGCGGCCGCTCGCAGGCCCCGAGCAGCGGGCCCGTCACCAGGCCCGTCATCGAGACCGCCAGCCAGCTCCACAAGCCGATGCGCATCCCGTCACTGTACCGGGGGATGGCGGCGGGTAAAGTCGGGCGTGATCACCCTCGCCGTCGTTGTCGCCCTCGTCGCTGTTCCGTTCTCCGGTGCGGTCACGGCTCCGCCGGCCGGGCCGCTTGCGGGGCCGACCACGGCGTTTTTCTTTTTCGATCGCGGGCAGCTGCGCGTGGCCACCCGCGGCCCCGCGGCCGGCACCGACGAAGCCCCCGTCGACGTCGAAGACCCGGGCACGGGCCGCCGCACGCGGGCCCGCATCGGCGCCGGTGTCATCGTGCAGCAGCGCGGTGGTGTGGCGCCCGCCGTCGCCGGGCTCGAGGTCGTCGTCGTCAAAGCGCTGATGCCGTCGGCCGGCTTGTGGCTGGTGAAGAGCGCGCGCGCTGGCGAAGACGGCCTCGCCCTCGCCGCGCGGCTCGCCCCCCTCGTCGACGACGGTCGTCTGGCCGAGGCCTACCCCGCGCTGCGCCTGAAGCACCGCCGGGCGGCGGCGCTCAGCGGGCCGCCCGACGACGCCCGCTACGCCTCGCAGTTCTACTTCGAGGACATCGGCATCGAGGCGGCCTGGGCCCTGTCGGGCGGCGACCCCGGCGTCGTCGTTGCCGTCGTCGACAACGGCTGCGACCTGCTGCACCCCGACCTGGCCGACAAGCTCGACCCCGGCCACGACGTCGTCGACGAAGACGAAGACCCGAGCTACGCCGCCGGCGAGGTCGGCAACGAGCACGGCACCGCCTGCACCGGGCTCGTCGCCGCGATCACGAACAACGGCACAGACATCGCCGGCACCTGCCCTGATTGCCGGGCCACCTGCACGCGCTTGCTGCCCGGTGATTCGCAAGACGTGCCCCTCGACGCCGATGTGCAGGCCTTTGCCCATGCCCTCGACGACGACGTCGACGTGGTCTCGAACTCCTGGGGCTTCGTCGATGCCTTTCCGGTGCCGGGCGTGCTCGCCGCGGCCATCACCGAGGTCGCCAACAACGGACGCGGCGGCCTCGGGGCCATCGTGGTCTTTGCCGCCGGCAACGACGCCCGGGCCATCGCCGACGACGAGCTGCTGGCCGTCGACGGCGTCATCGGCGTCGGCGCGGTCAACAACCTCGGCGAGCTCACCCAGTTCTCCAACACCGGGCGCGCCGTCGACGTCGTGGCCCCGACCGGATCGGTGACCACCGACATCTCCGGCCCCGACGGCGAGGCCGACGGCGACGTCACGGTGCGCTTCGGCGGTACGTCGTCGGCGGCGCCGCTGGTGTCGGGCATCGCCGGACTGTTGCTGTCGCTCGATCCGACGCTGACGGCCGACGAGGTCGAAGCGCTGCTCGACCAGACGGCCCGGCAATCGGTGTTCGCCACTCCCGACGGCGATGGCCACGACGTCGAATACGGCTTCGGCCTGGTTCAGCCGGCGGTCGCCCTGGCCACCTTGACCCCGCCCGAGCCCATCGACGACGACAGCGACGACGACGACGACAGTGCCGCCGGCGCCGGCTGCGACTGCGACAACGACAAAGGCAACGCCGCGGTGGGCGCTGGCGTCGTCCTCATGGTCTCGGTTCGTCGGCGCGACCGTCGTCGTCGACCCGGCTGATCGGGGCAGCGGTCAGCCCTGGCAGGTGGGGCAGAAGAACGTGCTGCGCGCGCCCTGGACCTCGCGGACGACGACGACGCCGCACACGCGGCAGGCCTCGCCCTCGCGCTGGAACACGTGCAGGTGCCGGGCGTTCTCGCCACGTTTGCCTTCGCCGTCGACGTAGTCGGAGAAGCTCGTGCCGCGGTTCTGCACGCCCTGCAGCAGCACCGCTTCGACCGCGCGCACCAGGCGCGCTGCTTCGTCGTCGTCGAGCTCGTGGCCGGCGCGAAACGGCGACAGGCGGGCCACGAAGCAGGCCTCGGCGGCGTAGATGTTGCCGACGCCGGCGACGACGCGCTGGTCGAGCAACGCGTCCTTGATCGAGCGGCCGGTGGCCCGCAGGCGATCCGCCACCACGGCGCGGCCGTCGTCGTCGAGCGACAGGCCGTCGGGGCCCAGCAGCCCGAGCTCGGCGAGCCGTTCGTCGTCGCTGCGCCAGGGCACGACCTCGCCGAAGCGGCGGGGGTCGATGAAACGCAACTCTGTCCCTGCGGTCGCGGGGTGGCTGGCGGTCGGCGCGGTGATCGCCAGCCGCACGTGGGTGTGCAGCCGCGGCTTCTGCGCCAGCGGCTCGACGACGAGCTGCCCGGTCATGCCCAGGCGCACGAACAGCCCGCCGCCGCGGTCGGTGGTGATGACCAGCAGCTTGCCCTTGCGCGACAAGGCGGTGACGACGGCGCCGTCGACGTCGGCCAGGTCGCGCGCCGTGATCGCCGTGCGCAGCTTTTTCCGCGAGACCCGCGGCCGCGACAGCGTCGCCCCCAGCAGCAGCGGCAGCAGCGAACGGCGGACGGTCTCGACCTCGGGTCCTTCGGGCATGCGTCTCTCGGGATTAGCCGGGCCGCCGTGCAGACGACCAGACAGCACAAGTCAGCGCAAACATCAGCGCAAAATCAGCGCAGGAAGCGGGCCTGGGCCAGCAGGCCGTCGACGTCGACCGGCTTCGAGATGACCATGGCCGCGCCCGCGCGCAACAGCGGGTCGTCGCCCGATTCGCTGCCGGGCGCGGCAATGACGAAGCAGGGGACGCCGTGCCCGGCGCAGGCTTCGACGGCGGTGCCGACGTCGTCGAGGGCGGCGTCGACGACGACGATGTCGACGTGCAGGCCGCTGTTGACGACGCTGGCCAGGCTGCGGCCGTTCTTGAATTCCTGGACCCGGCAGCCCGCCGATTGCAGGCCCAGGGCCAGCCGGCGCCCGTGCAGCGGGTCGCTGTCGGCGACGATGACGTCGAGGTCGGCGCGGCCGCTCTGCACCAGCTCGACCTCGTGGCGCAGGGCCTCGAGGCGCAGCGGCTTGGGCAGGAAGTGCGAGGCGCCGGCCTGCAGCGCGGCCTCGCCCCATTCGCGCGGATCCATCGCGCTCATGACGATGACCGGCATGTCGGGGCTCTGCAGCTTGATGGCCCGCACGACGTCAAGGCCGTGGATGTCGGGCAGGCCGAGGTCGCACAGGGCGAGGTCGAAGTGCTCGCGCAGGTGCGCCTGCAAGGCCGGCCCGCCGGAGTCGCAGGCCACGCAAACGTGGCCCTCGGCGCGCAAGACGACGAGACACATGCGCAAGATGGCGGGGTCGTCGTCGACGACAAGGATCTTCACCCCCGGGTTCTAGCGTGGCGCGGGGGGCGACGCGCAACCCGGCCGAACTCAGCGGGCCTGTCCCTGGAT
>JBKJNL010001007.1:0-3774 GCA_046593615.1 Myxococcota bacterium
TCGATCTTGCCCGAGCCGCCGGCCTCGCGGCCTTTGACGCGCTGCTGCCCGAGATCGTCGTCGACACCATCGACGACGTGCGTCTCATTTCGTCAACCTCTGAAACGAAGAAGCAGACCGTTTCATCCCAGATCGTCACTTCTGGTGTCGTCGAAGTGAAGCACCGGCCCCGCCTGCGGGCCTCGGCGCTCTGGAGCCGGGCGACCCCGCAGCTGGCCATCGGCCTGCTGCACGAGCCCGACGGCAACGACGACGACATCCTGCCGCCGCGGGCCCGGGGCCGCCTGGCCCACGCGGTCATCGCCCTGGTGGGCACCGAGCGCCCCGAGGCCACCACCGACGCCGCCCGCTGCCGACAGGCCGTGCACGACGCGCTGCTGGCCACCGGCGCGCCGCAGAACAGCGGCGTCGCCGCCGTCGACGACGCCCTCATCGAGCGCATCGTCGCCACCTTGTGCGGCCCGCTGCGCGCGCTGCGCGACGAAGGCCGCGTCTTGTGCTTCGAAGAGCCGCTGGTGCTCATGACCGACGTCGTCGTCGTCGAAGGCACCGCCGACCTGGTGGCCCGCGGCGCCAAAGACCACGTCGTCGTCGAATTCCGGCTGTCGAGGGGCGGGGCGCTGTCGGCGGCGGCGACGGTGCAGGCCCAGGTCTGCTGCGCGGCGCTGGCCCAGCGTTCCGAGACGCCCCTGCGCTACGCGACCTGGGCCATCGGCGATGCGGCGCCGCCGAAGCCGCAGCCGTTTGGCCCGCCGGCCCGGCGAGAGCTGGCGACGATCCTGGCGCGTCTGCAGTAGCCTCCGCGCCATGAAGGTCTCGAACACGCGGGCGCCGGCGACGACGACGCCATCGACGCCAACGACCTCCGAGCGTTGCCAGGTGCTGTCACGCGCGAAGCTGCTCTACCAAGACGGCGCCGACGCCAGCCGCGACCGGCCGGCCCACGTCCGCGCCGGGTCGGGCTGCGCGTTCATCGACGTGCCGGGGCAGGGCGCGCGGCTCGCGGTGGTGCAAGACGACGCCAACTTCATCGCCCTCGTCGACGTCAAGGCCGGCGGCAAGGTCACGTCGATCGAGCTGCCGGCCGGACCCGGCGGCGTGCGCCAGTTCGACAAGGCCCGCGGCAACAAACAAGACAAGCTCGACCTCGAATCCATGGCCGCCGCCGTCATCGACGGACAACCCGGCTTGATCTGCATGGGCTCGGGCAGCACCAGCAAGCGCGAGGTGTTTGTCATCGTCACGTTCGGTGCCGACGGAGGCCCGGTCGTCGAGCAGTTGCCCGCGGCGGCGTTCTTCAAAGGCTTGCAGGCCCACCACGACTTCGCCGGCGACGAGCTCAACGTCGAGGGCTTCGTCGTCGACACCGGCGCCGACGGCCAGGCCCGCGCCCGCTTCTGGAACCGCGGCAACGGCAGCGGCGACGCCGTCGACGCCGTCGGCGAGGTGCCCTTCGCGGCGCTGCTGAAGCATCTGCGCGATCCGCTGGCCCACGCGCCGCCGACCATCACCCGGGTCAAGGGCTTCGCCCTCGGCGCGCTGCCCGACCAGCGGGGCAACGACATCCGCTTGACCTTCACCGACGCCACCCGCCACCCCGACGGGCGCACCTTGTTCCTGGCGGCGGCCGAGAATTCTCCCAACACCTACGACGACGGCGAGGTCGCGGGCACCGCCATCGGCGTGCTGCGCGACGACGGCACCACCGTCATCGTGCCGCTCATCGACGAGCGCGGGCGCCCGCTGACCGACAAGGTCGAGGGCATCACCATCGACCCGAAAGACCCACGCCGGGCCTACATCGTCGTCGACAAAGACGATCCGAACGCCCCCGCCGAGATGCTGATCGTGCAGCTCGCCGCTTCTCTCTCACACCGTTGACGCGCTCGACGCGCCACCTGCCGGAGCCCCGCACATGAACCGCCTCACCACGCTCCTGGGCGCCAGCCTCGTCGCCACCGCCTGCAACGCGCCCGCTGCAAAGAACGAGATCAAGACCGAGACCGCGCCAGCCCAGACCGATCCGCACGCGGCGAACCCGCACGCGGCGAACCCGCACGCGGCCGGCGGCGTGAACCCCCACGCCGTCGTCGTCGCCGACCGCGAGGTCGAACGCGCCGACGAGCGGCACCTGAAGAACGTGCGCATGCTGACCAACGGCGGCGAGAACGCCGAGGCCTACTTCGACAAGACCGGCAACGAGCTGAGCTTCCAGAGCAAGCGCGACGGCGCCGCCTGCGACGGCATCTTTCGCATGACCAAAGAGGGCAAAGAGCAGCGGCAGGTGACGCCGCTGTTGTCGGCCGGCGGGGGCCGCACGACGTGCGCCTACCTCAAGGGCAACGGCGACGTCGTCTATGCCTCGACGCACGGCCACGGACCGGGCTGCCTCGACGAGCCCGACCGCTCGCAGGGCTACGTCTGGAAGGTCTATCCAGAGTTCGACATCTGGGTCGCGGACAAGGAGGGCAAGAGCCCGAAGCTGCTGTTCCAGTCCGACGGCTACGACGCCGAAGCGACCCTCTGCCACAAAGACGATCGCGTCGTGTTCACGTCGTCGAAGAGCGGCGACCTCGAGCTGTGGATGATGAACGGCGACGGCAGCAACCCGCACATGCTGACGTCGACGGCGGGCTACGACGGCGGCGCGTTCTTCTCTGAAGACTGCAGCAAGATGGTCTGGCGGGCCTCGCGCCACGAAGGCGAAGCAAAGGCCGACTACGAGCGGCTCTTGAAGCAGAACCTCGTGCGGCCGACGTCGCTCGAGATCTACGTCGCCGACATCACGACCGAGAACACGCTGACCAACATCAAGCAGGTCACAAACAATGGAAAGGCGAACTTCGCCCCCTATTTCCATCCAGACAACCAGCGCGTCCTCTATGTCTCAAACAAGGGTGATTCCAAAGGTCGCGACTTCGACATCTATCTGGTCAAGACCGATGGCACCGGCGAAGAGCGCATCACCACGAACCCATCGTTCGATGGCTTTCCGATGTTCAGCCCCGACGGCAAGAGCCTGGTGTTCGCCAGCAACCGCGCCAACAAGACCGCCGGCGACACCAACGTCTTCATGGCCGACTGGGTCGACTGAGACGTGGACGGCGAAGAGCAGCTGATCGCGCGCATCCGTCAGATTTTTGAATCCTATGGAGCGCGCGGAGAAGACGAAGACAGCGATGCCTGGCGCATCGACAGCTTCCTTGCTTCACACATCACCACCGACGTCGTCGTCGAGGGCGTCGACTTTGACCGGGCTCTATACCCGCTGCGCTTCGCCGGCCACCGCGCCCTCGCCCAGAACCTCTCCGACCTGTTTGCCGTCGACGCCGAGCCCGTCGGCTTCTGCTGGTCGCTGGCGATTCCTGCCTCGTGGGACGCCGCCGCCGTCGCCGCCTTTGCCGACGGCGCGGCCCGCCTCGCCGCCGCCGCGGCCTGTCCGTTGATCGGCGGCGACCTGTCGTCGACGTCGGGGCCGATGGTCTGCAGCATCACCGCGGTGGGCCGCAGCCCCGGCGTGCCGCTCAAACGCAGCGGCGCCCGCGCCGGGCAGGGCGTGTGGCTCACCAAGACCCTCGGCGCGTCGGCGGCCGGCCTGCGGCTGCTGCAGCGGGCGCGGCCTTGCCGTGACCGCAGCGACGCCAGCGACGGCGCCGACACCGCCGACGTGGCCAACGACGCCGCGTTTGCGCGCTGGCGCCACGGCCTCGCCGACCCCGAGCGCCGCGCGGTCATGGCCCACGTCGAGCCGTCGCCGTTTCACGGGCTCGAATC
>JBKJNL010001019.1:0-5424 GCA_046593615.1 Myxococcota bacterium
AGCTGACGTGGTCGCCGAGGTCGATCACCCGCATGACGACGTCGATGGGCCGCCGGCCCCAACAGCGCAACGGGTCATCTATGTAGGTGTTTCATCTGCTGGCCGGGCGACCAGACGATGTGCAGCGGCGCGTCAGAAGATGCGGTTGAGGCCGTTCAAGGCAGCGACGCGGTAGGCCTCGGCCATGGTCGGATAGTTGAATGTCGTATTGACGAAGTACTTCAACGTATTGGCTTTGCCGGTCTGCGACATGATCGCCTGACCGATGTGGATGATCTCGGCGGCCTGATCACCGAAACAGTGGATGCCCAGGATCTCGAGTGTTTCCCGGTGAAAAAGAATCTTCAGCATGCCGACGGTCTGGCCCGTGATCTGGGCGCGGGCCAGGCTCTTGAACTGGGCCTGTCCCACCTCGTAGGGCACGCCCGATGCTGTCAGCTCGCGCTCGGTGCGACCCAGCGAGCTGACCTCGGGGGTGGTGTAGATGCCGGTCGGCACGTCTTTGACGAGCTCGTGCTCGAGGGTGCCGCGGATGATGTGGCCGCCGGCGAAGCGCCCCTGGTCGTAGGCCGCCGAGGCCAGCGACGGCCAGCCGACGACGTCGCCGACGGCGTGGATGTGGGGCTGCGACGTCTGGTAGGCCTCGTTCACCTGGATCGAGCCGCGGTCGTTTGGAACGACGCCGAGAGCCTCGAGGCCGAAGCCCATGGAGTTGCCGGTGCGCCCGTTGGCCCACAACAGCGCGTCGGTCTTCAGCCGCTTGCCGCTCTTGAGGCTCAAGACCACGCCGTCGGCCTGGGGCTCGACCTTCTCGACGGTCTCGTCGTGGCGGATGAGGATTCCTTGATCGCGCAGGTGGTACGACAGCGCATCGATGATCTCCTCGTCGAGGAAGTTCAGCAGCTTGTCGCGCGTGTTGACCAGATTCACCTTGGTGCCGAGGCCGCGGAACATCGAGGCGTACTCGCAGCCGATGACGCCCGCGCCGTAGATGGTCAGCGAGTGCGGCGTCTCGTCGAGCCGCAGGATCGTGTCGCTGTCAAAGATGCGCGGGTGCGTGAAGTCGACATCGGGTGGGCGGTACGGCCGTGAGCCGGTGGCAACGACGAAGTGCTTGGCGGTCAACAGCTCGCGGGCGCCCCGGGCCTGGATGACCTCGATGGTGTGGGCGTCGACGAATTGCGCTTCGCCCTCGACGACCTCGACCTCGTTGCGCTCGTAGAAGGTCCCGCGCATGCGGGCCTGCTTCATGATCACCGACGACGCCGACTTGACGAGGTCTTTGAATCGCGGCTGCTGATGCACCTGAGACGATCCAGCAAAAAACGGCGACTGCGCGTGCTTCACCATCTCTTGGATGGCGTGGCGCAGGGCCTTTGATGGAATGGTGCCCCAATGGGTGCAGCCGCCTCCCACCATCGAGTATCTCTCGACGACGCACACCTGTCGCCCGGCCTTTGCGCAGCGCATGGCCGCGCCTTCGCCGCCGGGACCGGAGCCGATGACGATGACGTCGAACTGGCGCGCTGACGAAGACATGGTGGACCCCATAGTGGTCCATGTCGTCCGGCTCAACATTCCGTGTTAGTCGCCCGCCGGTGACGACGTCGAAGAAGAAGAGCGGTCCGCGCGGCCCCGCAGCTCAGGCAGCAGCCCGGGAGCGGAAGACGCCGGGTGCCCCGCTCCAGGTCCGCTCGGGCCCGGGTGGCCCGCTCCAGGGCCGACCTGGCGGTCGCGCGCGCACGGTCAAGGCGACGAACGCGGCGCTGTCGTTCTCGGTCGTCATCCCCGTCTACAACGAAGAAGCCATCGTCGAAGAAGCGCTGCGCCACTACGGCCACGCCCTCGACGAGCTGGGCCGCTCGTTTGAGATCCTGGTGTCGGCCAATGGCTGCCGCGACTCCACTGAGCAGATCGTGCGCGACCTCGACGTCAAGCTCACGCACGGCACCATCCGGCTGTTGTCGTCGTCGCTGCCCGACTACGGCCGCGCCCTGCGGCAGGGCATCGTCGAAGCCCGCGGCGAGTTCGTCGTCTGCGACGAGATCGATCTGTGCGACATCGGCTTCGTCACCCGCGCCCTGCGGCGCCTCGACCCGCCCGATGGCGACGCCGAATGCGACCTCGTCGTCGGCAGCAAGGCGATGCCCGGCGCCCGCGATCGCCGGCCGTGGATGCGCCGCATGGGCACCAAGGTCATCAACGGCATGCTGTGGGCCGCGGTCGGCTTCGAAGGCACCGACACCCACGGCCTCAAGGCCTTTCGCCGTCAGGCCCTGCTGCCCATCGTGCGCGCCTGCGTCGTCGACAAAGACCTGTTCGCCAGCGAGCTGGTCATCCGCGCGGGGCGGGCGGGCCTGCGCATCCAGGAGATCCCCATCGAGCTCGAAGAGCAGCGCTCGCCCTCGATCCACATCGCCCGCCGCGTGCCGCGGGTGATGAAGGACCTGGCCCGCCTCGTCGTCGCCGTGCGCCTCAAACCTGCCAGCCCCGGCGGCGCACCGACCCCTGACAAATGACGCCGTCGACGTCGAGCATCACCGCCAGCTCGCAGACATCACGTTCGGCGTCACCCTGCCTGTCGCCCTGTCCGTCACCCTGAATGACCGCCACCACGCGTGAGCGCATCGCGCGGTTGAGCGCGGCGCCGACGTCGTCGACGAAGCCGGCGTCGACGTCGTTGACGGCCACGCGCTCGGGGTGCGCCGCTGCGCGCAGCTGCTCGAGCAGCTGCGTGGCCGCGGCCCCGCCCCGCTTCAAGACCTCGACGACGACGCCAGCGCCGAGGGCCCGCGTCAGGCGATCGAGCTTAAAGGCCGAGACGTCGCCGCACTCGATCCACTGCTGCACCTGCCCGTCGACGCCGCGCCGCGACACGTCAGCCCGGTACACACCGGTGCGCTCGCGATCTTCGACGACGAGGCCCTCGTGGAAGAACAGCAGCACGCCGAGCAGCTTCAAGACGACGTGGTCGCGCGACTCGCCGCTGCGTTTGTGGATCATGACGACGTGCTCGACGCCGTAGACACCGCGGGGCTCGTTGGTGATCAAGGCCTCGACCCGCCACAGCGTCGACGCCGCGTGCCTATGCGTCATCGCGCGGTCCGGCTAGCAGAGCCCATGCACGGATGCTCCGGCTCCACCGTCGTCGTCGTCAAGGGCTCGTTCGCGGACATCGTCGGGCGGCTCGCTGTCGTCGCTGTCGTCGCGGGGCTGCTGACGGCCTGCAGCCCGAGCGGCTCTATCGCCATCACCACCTCCGGCGGCGACTTCGCCGAACAGGGCATCCCATCGTCGGCCTTTGCCGACGGCGCCGACGTCGTGTTCTCGCGCTTCCTCGTGCACATCGACGAAGCCACCCTGGCCCGCGATGACGTCGACGGCAGCGTCGGCGCCGGCGCCGCCGTGTTCGACGTGGCCCGCGACGGTCCCACCCCGTTCACCACCATCGCGGGCCTCGAGCCCGGGCGCTGGGACGCGGTCGTCGCCATCGGCCCCGCCGGCGCCGACGGCACCAACGACACCGCCGCCAACGACACCGGCGCCGGCGACAGCGCCAGCGCCGACGACGTCGCCTTGCTGGTCGACAACGGCTTCTCCGTCTTTGTCGAGGGCGACGCCACCGTTGACGGCCGCGCCTATGGCTTCGCCTGGGGCTTCTCGACGAGCACCCGCTACACCGACTGCCGCGACGAAAACGACGACGAGGGCATCCTGGTCACCGCCGACGCGATCACCGAGTGGCAGCTGACGGTGCAGCCCGACGCCTTGTTCCGCGACGACCTGTCGGCTGACGGCCTGCTGCGCTTCGCCGCCATCGCCGGCGCCGACGGCAACGACGACGGCTTCGTCGACCTCGACGAGCTCGACGCGGTCGCCCTCGACGACCTGACCGAAGCGCTGCCCGATGCCTACGGCCGGGGCGCCGCCACCGGCGTCGACAGCCTGCGCGACTTCATCAGCGAGCAGACCCGCCGGCTGGTGCACATCAACGGCACCGGCACGTGCACCGCCGAGAAGCGCTGAGAGCACACGAAAAGGGCCGTCGATGACGGCCCCGTTCGCAGCAAGACTTCCAGCGACTCCCCGGCAAGACGCCGCGGAGCAAGCCTAGTCGGCGTCGTCGTTGTCTTCGTTGGACGGCAGCGACAGCGCGAGGCCGGCGCGCTGGGCCTTGACGCTCTCGAGCAGCCACTCGCGCAGGCGCCGCTCGTCGCCGGGGGCGAACTTGCGAAAGGCGCCGCCGCACATCCACGAGCCGCTGAGGTCTTCGACCCAGACGATCTCCGACGCGCACTTCAAGAGCTCGAGCTCTTTGCGCACCGGGATGTAGAGCAGCACGTTGACGAGGTCGCCGACGCGGAACTGCTGCTGCGATTCGAAGCTGATGCCGCCCAGCGCGATGTTGCGCGAGGTGGTCGTGAACGACTGGTTGCGGGCCGTGATCTCGACGCGAATCTCGATCGGCGCGCGCAGGTGACGCTGGGCGGTCTTTGACGGCGGGGGCGGCACGCCGGCGAGGGGGTCGGGCGCCTTTTTCGGCACGTCCCTTGGGTCTTTGGGCGGCGCCGGCTTCTTGGGCGCCTTTGCGGCGGGACGGTAGGCCGCCTTGTCGGTGTCTTTTTCCACCGCCTTTGGGGTCTTCTCCGCCGCCTTTTCCGCCTTTGCCGGCGGGGTTTCGTCCTTGGGCTTGGCGTCCTTGGATTTCTTGGCGGCGCTCTTCTGGGCCATTCAAACTCCCGAGATTCTGGGTGATGTTCGTCAGCGCCCCCACCGCAGAGAGACGGGGACGACGAAGAAGGATGCAAAGCAGGGAGCGGCATCCTAGAGACCGCTCGTTTGCCACTGCAACTTTGGGCCGGATGGTCAACAGAGGACCGCGGCAGGCGGCCACAGACCTGCGCCGCGGCCTCACGGCCGGGCCCTGTCGGAGAGCAACGATGAGCCGACATGCCTTTTCCGCCGAGCAAAACCCCGACAACCGCCTCGATCAAGCGATCGCCCGCGGCGTACCGGGGCTCTCGCGCCGCCGCGCCCGGGTCTTGATCGCCCAGGGATCGGTCTTCATCGACGGCGTCCGCGTCCGCGTGCAGGGACGGGTGTTGAAGCCGGGCATGAAGATCGAGGTCGTCGACGACGAAAACATCATCGCCGCGCCCGAGCTGGTCATCCTGTTCGACAAAGACGGCGTCGTCGTCGTCGACAAGCCCGCCGGCCTGGCCAGCGAGCCGACGAAACAGGCGGCCACGAGCGTCAGCGACTGGTTCGCCCAGCGCGGCCGCACCTTGACCGCCGTCCACCGCCTCGACGTCGACACCACCGGCGTGCTGCTGCTCGGCGAGAGCGAAGAGGCCGTGCGCGTCTGGTCAAAGCTGTTCCACGATCAGCAGGTGCGCCGCGGCTATGTCGCCGTCGTCCACGGCG
>JBKJNL010000018.1:0-3116 GCA_046593615.1 Myxococcota bacterium
AAGGCGGATTTCTTCGTCGTCGTCGCGGCCATCGGGGCGGTGCTAGCGCAAACCCTGGAGTCGAGGCGAGCGCCATCCGAAACGGGGCGGCGGGCGCGTCATCGGGCTCACGCGCCAGGCCGACATTGCGCAGGGGAACCAGCAGAGCGCCGAAAGCGCATTGTCCGGGCTGCCATCCTGTGGCATCGGCGGCGCCATCCGGCCGAGCCAGTGAGCCGGAACACAGCTGCTGTCCGCCCCTGGCGTCGACAGACCGGAGCCTCCCGATGCGTAGCCTCGCCCTGACCCTCGCCTTTGCCGTCTGCTCCGCCCCGCTGAGCGCGCAAGAGGCCGCGCCAAAGGCCGACGCCCCGAAGGTCGACGCGCCCGCGGCGATCGTCCCGGCCCCCGACGCGACCGTCGTGACGACACCTCTGGCGCCGGTCAACGGCACGCTGTCGTTGACGTCGACGCCTTCGGGCAAGGTCTTCATCGACGGCAAAGACATGGCGATGACCACGCCTGTCTCCGACGTCCCGGTCCCGGCTGGCACGCACACGGTCAAGATCGTCGCCGACGACGGCCGCACGGCGTCGTCTGAGTTCACCATCGAGGCCGGCGGCTCGCTCAGCCTCAACCTCAACCTGCCCGAGCCCGAGGGCAAGCCGGCCGACGCCACCCCGGTCGACGGCACCAAGACCGGCGCGACGGTGACGACCCCCGCCGAGGGCACCGCCGCCGATGGCACGCCCGCCGACGCCACCGTCACCCAGTCCACGCCCGACAACGTCGGCACGCCCGACGACTGGACCTGGATGACCGTCTCGGGCTGGGCCGGCCTCGGCCTCGGCACCATCGGGCTGCTCTCGGGCGCCGTCGTCCTGACGACCCCCACCGACCCCGACCAGGGCCCGCTCGGCTTCGGCCTGTTCGGCGCCGGCGTCGGCATGGTCCTCGGCGGCGCGGTGCTGCTCTACCTCGACAACGAGATCACCGACGACGTTCCGGCGGCGGCTGCTGCCCGCTGAGCCCGTCCCCAGTCCGTTCGTCAGACGAACACGGGCCCGCAGGGGCCCGTTTTTCATGGCGCCGTGCGATGGCGCCGTTCGATTGCATGTTCAGCGCGTCGGGGTGGTGCCGGGTCGCATCCGGCACCCGACCGACCCCGGGATCACCCCTCGGACAACCGGCTGACAAGCGCAGCCGTCAGCGGCGTCACCGCCGATAAGCCAGGTGGGATGGAGGCCAATTCGAGGACGAAACACATGCACCACACCAACATCGTGAAGCAGAGCACCTCGGCGCTTGAGCCCCGCACGGCGCGCGCCGGCTCGCGCACCTCGGGCGAAGGCAACGCGGTCCGCGCCGCCGGCAAGCCCCGGCCGCCCGCGAAGCAGCCGACGACGGCGTCGGCCCAGCTGCTGCGCCACAACCTCACGTCTCCCGAGAAAAAGACGCTCAAGCGCATCGAGGCCCTGCGGAGGGCCCTGAGCCGCGGCGTCGACGACGACGGACACGGCGTCTGTGCCGACTCGGTCGGCTCGCGCATCTACGACCACCTGCGCATCGACCGCGGCCTGGCCGGCAACGTCGCCGAAGACGGATACGCCGTGCTCGCCGGCCGCCTCGTCGACGCCGGCCAGCTGGCCACGCCCGCCGCGACCCTGGTCGGCGACTACCTGCGCGAAGTGGGCGCCATGGAGCGCGGCCTCGTCACTCCCGAGCGGGTCAAGCAGGCCCTCGCCGTCCTCAACGACGCCCTCTACGACCACGACCGCGCACACGCCCCCATCCCGTCGTCGATCCGCGAGCTCAAGCTCGAGAAGCGCGACGGCGGCCTGCAGATCGCCGCTCTCCTCCGCGTCGGCGCCAGCGAAGACTTCGCCCTCGCCGCCCTCAACGTCGAGCTCCAGCGCGCCGGCTTCGGCGACGTCGTGGTCCGCGCCACGCCCGCGCCGGTTGCCGCCGCCGCCCGCCCCGGCAGGATGTCCTTCGGCTCCTGAGCCTGCGACCTGCTCCGGCTGACCGGCGCCAGAGGACCGAGACCATGCCGATCCGTTCGATTTCGACGACGCCCGCCGCGACGACGACCGCGACGACGACGCCCCCGCCGACGACCCCGCCGGCTGCGACACCGACCAGCGTGACGGCGACGACGACGACGACGACGGCGACAGCGACGACCGAGACAGCGACGACGCCGGCCGCGACCGGGCCGGTCGACACCTTTGAGAGCGCGCCGAGCGGTGCGCCCACCGTGGCCCCCGCCGGCGAAGGACGCGGCGGCCTGCCCCCGACGTTGCTCGAGACCGCCAACGCACGCGTCGTGCACGGCGACGACCCCGGCGACTTCTATTGCGAGCACGCTTTTTTCACCGCCCAACAGGCCGCCGAGGCTCCGGGCTCGCAGGTCGCAAAGAACGCCCACGGCGAGCGGCTGGTGGGGTTCCTCCACGTGCCCCGCGACGCCGCCACCGACGTCGGAGACGCCACCGTCGATCACGACGCCCGCCACCTGGCCAGCCGCGAGGTCGTCGGCGCGGCCCTGCGCGGCTTCGTCGAAGACGCCACCCCCGTCGCCGTCGCCGGCCCGGTGCGCGTGCTGCTGACCGGCTACGAGCAGTGGGGCTCGGTGCGCAACAACCCCACGGCCGACTTCGCCGCCCGCCGCGACAACGTCGACGCCGCCATGGGACAGGCCTTTGGCCGCCACCTCGTCGACACCGAGGGCAAGCGCGTCGGCGGCGACGCCCACGGCGACATCTGGAGCTACCGCGTCAGAGACGCCGCCACGGGCCGGCAGCGCGAGGTGCAGGTCCAGGCCACGCGCCTGCCCGTCGACGACGGCGCCATCGACGGCGGCCCGCGATCGCTGCAGGCCAACATGGCCCGCTTCGCGCCCCACGCCGTGCTGTCGATGGGCGTCCACAGCGGCGCCAGCTACGTCGCCGAGCACCACGCCGACGACGGCAACCTCGCCCTCGTCGACGGCCGCCAGAAGCACGGCGACGGCCACCCCGCGCAGACCAACCTGCCCGACAACTTTGCGCTCCCGCGGGCCATCCTGCGGGGCGGACAGCCCCAGCCCGTCAGCGTCGTCGACCTCGAGACCCGCCCCGCCGACCGCTCGTTGGCCG
>JBKJNL010000340.1:0-10670 GCA_046593615.1 Myxococcota bacterium
CACCCGCGCTCATCGCTGGTCGGCGTCGTCGCCGGCGTCGTCGTGCTCGCCGTCTTGGCCGAGTCCCACCCGTTTCTGGCCACCGTCGAACGCGAGCTGAGCTTCGGCGCGACGCTCGTCGGACTGGCCGCGGCCTGTGCGCCCGCGCTGCTGCTGGCGTTTTTGATCAGCGCGCTCATCGGGTCACGTCGGCGCCTGCGCTTGCCGCTGGCCACCGACGGGCCCCGGTTCTCGCAGGCCGCCGTCGGCGTCGTCGCCGGTGCGCTGCGCTCACTGTGCACGTGCACCGTGGTGCCGCTGTTCGAGGGGCTCGTGCGGCGCCGGGCCAGCGTCGCCGCGGCCACGGCATTCCTCGTCGCCGCGCCGGAGATCTCGGCGCAGGGCCTGCTCCTCTCGGGGGAGCTGCTCGGCCTGCCTTTTACGCTGGTGCGGCTCGGCGCGGCGTTGTTGTTGGCGCTCATCGCCGGCGTGACGGTCGCGGCCTGTGCGCCCGCCATCGACGAGCCCGCCGCCGTCACGCACGCCCTCACCGGCGCAGCTGCGCGATCCAGCAACAACGCGAGGCCGGTCGGCGACGTCGACGACGACAGCAGCGCGGGACCCACGTTCGCCCAGGCCCTGCAGCGGGCCTTTGATCACGTCGCCCCGTGGATGGTCGCCGGCCTCGTCGTCGCCGCCTTTGTCGAGCCGCTGTTTGGGCCCGAGGTGTTGTCGTCGATCCCGCGCCTCATCGAGGTCCCGCTCTACGCGATCGTCGGCATGCCGCTCTACCTGTGTGGCAGCGGCGCGGCCCCGATCGCCGCCGTGCTCATCCACAAAGGAGCCTCGGCCGGCGCCGTCACCGCCCTGCTGCTCGCGGCGCCGGCGACGAACCTGGCGACCCTCGGATTGCTCACGCGCCTCCTCTCACGACGGGCAGCAGCGGCCTTTTTCGTCTGCGTCTTTGTCGTCGCCAACGCCGCCGGCTTCGTCGTCAACGCCGCGGCCCCGGCGCTCTCGGTGCCCTCGCTGCATGAACAGGCCAACGCACCGGGGCCGATCGAGCTGGGCTGCCTGGTGGTGCTGCTGGTGCTGCTGGCGCTGTCGGTGGGGCGGCAGGGGGCGCGCGGCTTCCTCGGTCAGATCCTGCATCCGCTCGACGACGCCAAGGGTGGGCACGTGCACGGCCCCCACTGCGGTCACGCCGAGCACAAGAAGCCGGGCTTCCTCAAAAAAGCCCCGGTGGCCAGCGTGCGCATCGACTTCAAGCCCTGACACGTCTGGCCTGCCAACAGGTGCAAGCTGGCGCCGCCTGCGCCGATCGACCCGTGGACAACGACAGCAGACAGACCTACATCGGCCCACCACGAGAACCCGGGAGACGACCAGCGTGACGACGGAGAGCCACCGCAGAAACGCCAGAGACGACGCCCACGTGCGCCGCATCTGCGCCCTGCGCCCCGAGGTCGAAACCGCCCTCGGCCTCTTCGATCACGCCGGCGCGTTGTCCGACCCCTCTGCCGAGGTCCGCGCCGCCGTCGTCGACGCCAACGTCGCCTGGCGCCGCGATCTCGAAGCCCAGGCCACCGACAGCCGCGAGCGCCTGCTCGATGCGCGCGTGTTTTCGGCGTCTCTCGAGCTCAATCGCTTCGCCGACGAAGAAGTCGCCCTGCACAAGCGCGATCCCGACGTCGTCACGCCGCTGGCCGAGACCCTGCTGCTGCACCTGCGTGGCATCCAGCCGACCGAGCCCGAGCAGCGCTTCGACTCGCTGTCCCGCCGCTTGCTTGCGGTGCGAAAATTCCTCGAACAGTCACGGGCCACGGCCGCCGCTGACGGCCTGCGGGCCTCGCCTGAGCTCACCGTCCGCGCCCGCGACGTCGTCGACGGCATGCCCGATCTGCTGCGCTCGATCGTCGACGCCGCCCGCAGCGGCGACGGCAGCGGCGTCAACGGCAGCGGCGTCAACGGCAGCGGGCCGCGCGCCCTGCCCGGATCGCTCGTCTCCCAGGTCGAGGCCGCCGTCGACGACGCCAGCCAGGCCCTCGAACAGCACCGCGATTGGCTGGTGGCGTTGCCGCCGGCCAACCCCGAGCCGCTCGGCACCGAGCGCTTCGACGAGCTGCTGCGCTTGCGGGGCCTCGATCTCACCGGCGCCGAAGTGCTCGATCTCGGGCGCTCGATCGCCGAAGAGATGCGCGTCGAGCTGGCCCGGGTGCTGCGCCGCGGCTTCAAGAACCAGACGGCCGACGCCGCCCTCGCCACCGCCCGCAAGAACGTGCCGCTCAACTTGAGCGAAGCCATCGCCTGGACGCGCGAGCTGGTGAACCAGGCCCGCACCTTTGTCGCCGAAAACGGCGCCGTGCCCGTGCCCGCCGCCGCCGCCGACAACGCCGAAGAACGCGTCCACGTCGACGCCATGCCGGCTTCGCTGGCGCCGGCGGGGCAGGCCTGCCTGTACCTGCCGCCGCAGCCCTACGCGCCCCGGCAAGACGCGCTGCTGCTGCTGCGCGAGCCGCTGGGGCCCCAGCAAGACGCGCTCAAAGAGCTGGCCGTCGCCGACCTCGAGAGCTTCGTGGCGACGTTGACGTTCCCCGGCCGCCACACCCAGGCCGTCTGGCAGAACCGCACCACGACCATCGCCCGCCGCGGCGCCTTGTTCGGCGCCGGCCCCGGCCCGTCGTCGACGTGGGGCAGCGACATGATGCAGGGCTGGGGCCTCGTGGCCGCCGAGCTCATGCGTGAGCTGCACTTCCGCCACTCGCCGGCCAGCCGCCTGCTGATGGTGCGCCACGCGCTGGCCATGTCGCTCATCGCCGTCGTCGACGTCGACCTCGCCATCGGCCGCATGACGCCCGAGCAGGCGTCGGCGTTCCTCGTGCGTCGCGCCGCGATCCGGCTGCCCGTGGCCCGCGCGATTGTCCGCTCGTTGCTGCGCGCGCCGACGTCGGGGCTGTCGGCCCTCGTCGGCAAGGTGCGCATCGAGCAGCTGCGCCGCGAGGCCCATCGTCGGTGGCGCGACGGTTACTCCGAGCGCCGCTTCCACGCGCTGCTGCTGGTCAATGGCGCGGTGCCGCTGGCCTACCTGTTCGAGCGCCTCGAAGAACCACCGACCTACGTCACCGACGTCGTCACGGCTTCGTTCAAAGCCCCGTGATGGTGCGGCGCCTGCCGGGCTAGCCTCAAGCCGTGTTGGACCGCTACGTCATCGTCGAGCGCATCGCCGTCGGAGGCATGGGCGAGGTCTTCGTCGCCCGCCAGCAGGGCGTCGGCAATTTCAGGCGCACCGTGGTGCTCAAGCGGCTGCTGCCCGACGCCGAAGGCAGCAACGAAGCCGCCGACCGCCTGCTCGACGAGGCCCGCATCAGCGGCGCGCTGTCGCACGAGAACGTCGTCAGCATCATCGAGGTCGGCCAGAAGGACGACGGGCAGCCCTGGCTGGCCCTCGAATACGTCCACGGCGAAAACGCCGGCACCCTGCGCACGCGGGCCGGCAAGCGCGGCGTCGCGGTGCCCATCGTGGTCGCGGCCCGCATCGTCGCCGACAGCGCCCTCGGCCTGCACCACGCCCACGACGCCAACGACGTCGACGGACGGCCGCTGCACATCATCCACAGGGACATCGCGCCCAAGAACATCTTTGTGCGCCACGACGGCGTCGCGAAGATCGGTGACTTCGGCATCGCCCGCGCCGACGCGCGCTTGAGCCACACCGCCACCGGCGCCATCGCCGGCACCCTCAGCTACATGTCGCCGGAGCAGCTGATCGGCGCTTCGGCGGCGCAGGCGCTGACACCGGCCAGCGATCAGTTCTCGTTGGGCATCGTCTTGTGGGAGCTCTTGACCGCCCGCCGCCTCTTCAAGGGCGAGGGCCCCGTCGAGACTGCCGAAAAGATCCTGCAAGGAAAAATCCGCGCACCGTCTCGCCACCGCGACGACGTCAACGCCGCCCTCGACGCCGTCGTCTTGCGCATGCTCGATCGCGATCCCGCCAAACGCTTCGCCGACTGCGGCGAGGTGGCCCACGCCATCGAAGCCGCCCTGCCCGACGCCGCCGTCGCCGTCGGCCGCGCCGCCGTGGCCGTCTTTGTCGAGGAGATCGCCGGTGTCGAGCTGCGCGAACGGCTGCGCCGCATCGAAGAGGGCGCCGAGCAGACGACGCGCGGCGAGCGTCCGGGTGACGCCGGCTGGGACGAGGCGTCGGCGTCGCGCAAGAACAGCTCGCCGTCGGCGCAATCGGTCCAGTCGGCGCAGTCGCGCGACGCCGCGCACTCCGGCAGGTCGGTGCACGCGCCCACGGGATCGGGCACGCCCGCGACCGCCGCGTTTCCTGCACACGCGCCGGGCGAAGCCACGCTGGTGGCACCGCCCGAGCGCGCGTCGGCCCCATCGTCGTCGTCGTCGTCGTCACGGCGCGGGCTGGCAGCCGCAGTCGCAGTCGCCGTCGTCGTCGTCGTCGCCGTCGTCGTCGTCGTCGTCGTCGCCATCTTTGTCGGGCGCGCCGTCGAGCGGCCCGCCCAAGACGCCGACCAGCAGGCGACGCGGGCGTATTTGCGCGATGCGCTGGTGCAGAGCCCGATCATCCTGCGCGAAGCCGTCGTCACCGACGCCGTCGCCGGCGGCCTCGACGAAGCCCGCGCCGAAGCCCTCGCCGCCGTCCTCGTCGACCTGCAGCGTCGCCGGCTGTCGCTGGTGACCGCGCACCATGAGAAGTCCGTCGAAGCGCGCGCGCGCGAACGGGCCGCGGTGATCGCCCAAGAGAGAACGCTCATCGAGCAGGCCCGCTCGGCGCTCACGGCCCACGGCGTCGACGACACGCGCGGTGAGCTCGCGGGCGAGCTGATGGCCATGTGGATGTGGGATTCGTCGGCGCCCCTGCGCTGGCTGCCGAAGCCGACGCTGGAGCAGATGCAGGTCGACCTCGCGCGTGGCGGCGTCGACTACATGAAGAAGACCTCTGACGAGCGTTGGCAGCAGGTCGATCGCCTCGTCAAGCGCGCCCAGGGCGACCCGGTGCGCGTGCGGGCCGCCATCGGCTCGCTGGTCACGGCGCGTGAGGCCCTCATCGAGCGCTTCAGCACCGCACCCCTCGACGAGCTGCACAAGATCGAGCGCGACATGAAGGGCATCACCGAGGCCGGCGAAGCCGAATTGAAGAAGCACCTGCCCGCCGACTGCGCCCACGCCGTCGCCGGCACCGCGTTCATCGAGCTGCCCGACTCCGAGCAGGGCGAGCCCTACATCGACGACGGCCGCAGCGCCGATCACTGATCGCCGCCGTCGCTTCGGGCCTCGATCAGGGTGCGCCTGTGGCGAGGGTCGCGATGGTGGCAGAGAGGCCGTGCCAGCGCTCGACGACGAGGCCGTCGAAGCCGGCGACGTCGACGACGTTGTTGGTGACCAGCGTCAGGCCGCGGGTGTGGGCGATGGCGGCGATCATGCCGTCGACGAAGGGCGGGGTCTTGCCGATCGATTGCAGCCGCGCCCGCTCTTCGGCGTGCCAACTGGCGGCCGCGTCGTCGTAGGCGAGCACCGGCACCGAGGGGCGCACGACGTCGTTCAGGTACTCGCGCAGGGCGCGCTTCTTGGGTCCGTCGGGCAGGCGGGCGCAGCCGAACACCAGCTCGTTCCAGACGGGGGCGGCGGTGCAGACGGCGGCTTCGTGGGCTTTGAGCCGGGCCATGACGCCGTCGTCGGGGCGCAGGCGCAGGGGCTCGCTGAGGACGTTGGTGTCGAGCAGGAACCGCAGGGTCACGCAGGGCTCCGGCTCATTCGTCGCGCCTGGCAATGGTCGCAGGCGCGGTCGTGGTGACGTCAGGTCGAGGTCGGGTCGGTGTCGTCAAAGGAGAAGTCGCGGGCGGGTCGGGGGTCGCGCAGGCCGCCCAGGTCGGCGTCGACGAGCACGGGGCTGTCTTTGGCCCCTTCGGGGCGGCGTTGCGGGTCGATCAGGCCATGGCGTTGTCGGTAGCGACACAAGGCGCTCCAGAACGACGGCACCTCGTCGCTGCCGAAGCCGACGCCGGCGTAACCGATGTCGGAATTTCCGCCTGCGGAATTGCCGGCGGAATTGCCGACGTGCTCGACGCCATTTGGCTGCGCGGGACTCGAACCGGGGGGCTTTGTCGTCGTCATGGCTTCCTCCGCAGGCTTAACAGGAGGCTCGATGGACGTCGACAGCGCCGGGGATCTTCACCGCAGCGCACGGCCCGAGGCGCGGCCCCGGCACCAGCGGCCCCGGCACCAGCGCCACAGCAGGGCAGCGTCGACGGTCCGGCGCCCACGGCGCGTGCGTCGTCGCTGTGTTCTGGCTATGAGCGGCCATGAGCAAAGGTCCGCCCACCCAGACCGCGGCGACGGCGTCTGAGCGGGCCTCGCTCGTCGTCGCCACCTGGTTCGGCGCCGGCCTCTCGCCCCGCGCCCCCGGCACCGTCGGCAGCCTCGCCTCGCTCGTCTTGTGGGGCCCGCTGGTCATGCTCGACACGCCCTGGTGGGTGCGGGTCGCCGCCGCCGTCGTCGTCTTTGCCGTCGGCGTCGCCGCCAGCAACGTGCTCGTGAGGGCGCGCGGCGAGGACCCGCAGATCATCGTCATCGACGAGGTCGCCGGCATGGGCATCACGCTGGCGCTGGCGTCGTCGTCGTACACGGTGCTCGCCATCGGATTCGTGTGCTTCCGCGTCTTTGACATCTGGAAGCCGTGGCCGGTGTCGTGGGCCGATCAACAGGTCGGCGGCGGCCTGGGCGTCATGCTCGACGACGTCGTCGCGGGCGGCTACGCGCTGGCCGTGCTCGTTGTGATTGAGCACTTCGTGCTGCCTCTGTTCGGGAGCGTTCCATGACCGCCAACACCAGCCTGCGCATCGAGTCCCTGGCCATCGGCGACGAGCTGCTCGACGGGCGCGTGCTCGACAGCAACACCAAGTTCCTCGGCGACACGCTCAGCGTGCTCGGCCTCGAGCTCGCGGGCGCGCGCACCGTGCCCGACGATCGCCAGCTGATCATCGAGGCCGTCAGAGACGCGGTCGCCCGCGCCGACGTCGTCGTCACCAGCGGCGGCCTGGGCCCGACCTCCGACGACATCACCGCCGAATGCATCGCCGAAGCCGCCGGCGTCGGCCTGCGCTTCGACGAGCCGAGCTTCGCGCGCATGACGGCCATGTTCTCGAGCCGCGGCATCCCGATGCCCGAGAGCAACCGGCGCCAGGCCATGCTGCCGGCGTCGTCGACGACGATCGAGAACCAGATGGGCACGGCGCCGGGCTTCATCACGCCCTTCACCGTTGGTGGCCGCACCGCGCAGGTGTGGTCGTTCCCCGGGGTGCCCAAAGAGTACGAGCACCTGCGCGACGACCACCTGCTGCCGTCGCTGCGCGCGCGCCTCGACGGCAACAAGCCAAAGACGTTGGTGCGCCGCACGCTGCGCTCGCTCGGACTCGCCGAGAGCGCCATCGGCGAGCGCCTCGCACCCCTCGAGAAGGCGAACCCCGACGTGCGCGTGCAGTACCGCGCGGCCTTTCCGGAGATCATCATCCGCCTGGTGTTGACCGCAGGAAACGACGACGACAGCGCCGTCGTCGAAGCCCGCGCCGACTCACTCATGGCCGCGGCAAAAGATGCAATCGGCAAGAGCGTCTTTGGCGTCGGCGACGACCCCCTCGAGGCCCGCGTGCTGGCCGTGCTGCGCTTGAAGAAGTGGACCGTGGTCACTGCCGAGAGCTGCACCGGCGGCATCCTCGCCAAGCGCCTGACCGACAGCGCGGGCTCCTCCGACGTCGTCAGGGGCGGCGTCGTCGCCTATGCCAACGCCGTCAAGCAGCTGGCCCTCGGCGTGCCCGAGGCCCTCATCGCCGCGCACGGTGCGGTGTCTGAGCCCGTGGCCCTGGCCATGGCCCGCGGCGCCCGCGAGCGCCTCGGCGCCGACGTCGCCATCTCGGTCACCGGCGTCGCCGGCCCCGGCGGCGGCTCAGCCGAGAAGCCGGTCGGCACCGTCTGGTTCGCCGTGTCGACGCCGACCACGACGGTGGCGGTGCACAAGAAGCTGCCCGACTTCGGTCGCGATCGCGTGCGCGACATGGCGGGGGCCACCGGCCTGCGCATCCTCCTCGATGTCCTGACCGAGCCTGCAGAGCTCAGTGGTAAATCATGAAGATGTTGGTTGATACACTGTTCAAGAACGTCACCATCGACCGCTTCATTGAAGTGTATTTCTCTGAAGACTTCAACAACCGCGTCGCCGCCATCTCGGGCTTGAAGTCGCGTGTGCTCGTCGAGGAAAAGGTCCACCCCGATGGCTCGCGCGATCGCCGGGTGCGCATGCACCCCAACGTGACGCTGCCGTCAGTCATCCAGAAGGTCGTCGGCAAAGAAGAGATTCACTACGACGAGGTCGCCCACTACGACGCGGCGAAAAAAGCAGTCACCTACCGCGTCGACAGCCGGGCCAACGACCGCGTCAAGGTCGGCGGCGTCATCACCTTCCAGGCCGAAGGCAGCGGCGTCCGGCGCACCATCGACGGCGACCTGGAGATCAAGGCCCCGTTCGGGCTCGGCTCGATCATTGAAAAGTTCGTCACCGGCGAGGTCGAGAAGGGCTACGCCAAGATCGCGGTGTTCCTGCAGCAGTACCTCGACGAGCACGCCACCGGTCCGTGAGAGACCCGCCGCGCGTTCCTGCCGAACGACGGCCGTCGCGCGCATCGCCAACACACAAGAAAACGCCCGCGACCAGCGCGGGCGTCGACGTCTCTCGTCGGTGTCGGCCCTTGAGCCAGACGGCTCAGGCGAAGCCTTTGCCCTTGCCCTTGAGGCCCTTTTTGCCGCCGTTGGCCTCGAGCCAGCCACCGGGGGCGGCGGGGGCCGGAGCGTCGGCGCCGGGGCGGCCGAGCAGGGCGTCTTTCAGGGCGGCTTCGATGCCGACAGCGCGGCCGCGGGCAGCGTCGGAGACGGCGGGGTCGATGGCGGCGCGGACGGCGGCAGCGGCGTCTTCGCTGACGACGGCGTCGCCGGCCGGGGCGGTCTTTCTGGCTTCGGTGACGGCGCTGGTCGACGACGACGACGCCGACGACGACGACGACGAGCTTGCTGCGGGGGCGCTCGACTGGGTCAATGCGCGGCGCGAGAGGTCATTGGACGTGGGGTTGATCGACATGGGGGCTCCCGGGGCGGATTGCGACGGCTGAAACTTCAGTATCGGCGGGATCCCGGCGCTGTTCGTCGTTGCTTCGACCGAGCGAGCTTTGTCTACTGTGCCCCACATGTCGGGAAGACTCTCAGTCGCGTTGGTGCACGGCCCCGTCCTCGATCGACACGGAGGCCTGCAGACCACGGCGCTGACCAACCTCGACGTCCACGACCTCGCGCGTTCGTCGCGGACCTATGGCTGCGCGGCTTTCTACGTCGTCACGCCGGTCGATGCGCAGCGCAAGCAGGCCCTGGCCATCGTCGGTTTCTGGGAGGGCGAGGTCGGCCAGAAGCGCAACAAGGACCGCACCGAAGCCATGTCGCGCGTCGCCGTCGTCGTCGGCATCGACGACGCCATCGCCGCCGAGACCACGGCCCTCGGCAAGCGGCCGTTGATCGTGGCGACGTCGGCCAAGCCCCAGGGCGCCGTCGCCTACGCCGCGCTGCGCCAGCGGGTCGACGCCGGCGAAGACGCGCTGGTGCTGTTCGGCACCGGCCACGGCCTCGCGCAGTCGGTGCTCGACGGCTGCGACCTGACGCTCGCCCCGCTGCTCGGCCCCGACGACTGGAACCACCTGAGCGTGCGCAGCGCCGCGGCCATCATCCTTGATCGGCTGCGCGGGTCCTGAGCGCTATCGTCGTCGACGTGCTGCTCGCCCTCTTCGTCGCCCTCGCTCCCGTGCTCGCTGCCGAACCCGGCGTCGTCAGCGCTGTCGTCACCGCTCGAGAAACGGTGCGCGACACGGTGGGGTCGCGCTTTCCGGCCCCCGCGGGCTTCGTCGTCGTCGACGTCGCCGACCGCAGCTTCGGCGCCTTTTTGCGCGGGCTGCCGCTGTTGCCGCCGGGCACACCGGTGACGGCGTTCGACGGTCGCAGCATCGATGCACCCTGGGCCCGCGCCGTCGTCGACCTCGACGTCGGCAAGCGCGATCTGCAGCAGTGCGCCGATAGCGCGATCCGCCTGTGGGCCGAGCACCGCTTCGCCCGCGGCGACGTCGACGGCTTCGTCGTCCACGCCACCAGCGGCGATGCCCTGCCCTGGCAGCGCTACGCCCGCGGCGAGCGGCCCGTCGTCGTCAAGAACAAGGTCACCTGGCAAAAAAAGGCGGCGCCGTCGTCGTCGAAGGAGACCTTTCGCCGCTACCTCGACGACGTGTTCATGTGGGCCGGATCGCGCTCGCTCGTCAAAGACACCGTCGCCGTCGACGCGCTGCAGCCCGGCGACCTGCTCGTCGTCGGCGGCTCTCCCGGACACGTGCTGGTGGTTCTCGACGTCGCTGTGGCTGCCGACGGCGGCGCCGGCCAGCGGCTGTTGATCGGCCAGGGCTACATGCCGGCCCAGAGCTTTCATGTGCTCGGCTGGTTCGCCGTCGACGTCGATGGCGCCGTGGTCGTCCCATCGTGGCCGGCGCCGTTTCCGCGTGAGGCACGCCGGCGCTTCCGATGACGCGGCTGCGCCGGACGCGCTGCATGTGACGGGACACGAAAAAGAGACGGCGCCGCGAGGCGCCGTC
>JBKJNL010000393.1:0-6812 GCA_046593615.1 Myxococcota bacterium
CGAGCCCGAGGCCCTGCGCCGCAACAACTCCGCCGCCGACGCCGTGCACGCGCTCTCGGCCCGCACGCTGTTGTCGGCGGCCTACGCCGCGCTCGGTTGGCCGGCGCCGGCGAACCAGGGCTTCCCCGAGGGCGCTGTCACCGCCGACCTCGACTTCACCTGCTTCGACACCTACCCCGACTGCACCGCCCTCGACGACGCCTGCGCCGACGGCGAGTGCTGCCAAGAAAAAGCCGCGGCCTGCGGCGTCACCGACGGACCCCTCACCGAAGCCGAGATCCAACGCGGCATCGGCGTGTTCCACGGCATCTCCGAGAAGGGCTTTCGCGGCCTCGACTTCCAGGCCCGCCTGTTCTTCGAGTCGCGCTTCGGCAGCTGCCAGAAGCCCCTCGGTGTCGGCGACGACGCCATCGACGACCTGTTGGCCCGCGGCCAGGACGCCAGCACCAGCGACGTCGTGTTGGCCCTCAAAGAGCGGCTGACCCACGACACGACGCTCGACGCCGGCGAACAAGAAGTGCTCGAAGGCCTGTTCGGCGCGTTCGACGGCCGCGCCGGCGACGTCGCCGACCTCGAAGGCAAGCTGCGCACCCTGTGCGGTGCGCTGCTGGCGTCGCCGCAATTCCAGCTGACCGGCATCGGCGGTCCGACGTCGACGCCGGCGCCGCTGCAGCCGTCGCGCGCGGTCATCTGCGAGGGCGCCCTGCCCGGCTGCGGCTGAGCGCGACCTCGAGGTCTCCCGCGCGACAATCCGGGACGATCTAGGCTCGGTGCATGTCCTCTGCTCCCCGAACCGACGACGCCAGCGCATCCGCCAACAGCGACGACGATGTGGTCGTCCGCTACGCGGCCCGCATCCTCGCGCTCAAAGCCGAGCGCGACGCCGCCATCGACGGCGACGACCTCGTGGCCATCGCCCGCGACCTCGGCATGTCCGACGCCGACCTCGCCGCCGTTGCGGCCGCCGCCGCCGCCCACGTCGTGCGAGCCCGCGGCTACCGCGAGCACGGGCGCCTGGCCGATGCCGTCGTCGAGCTGGAGCAGGCGGCGGCGCTGTCGCCGCGCGATGTGGCCACGCTCTTTGCGCTCGCCGATGTCTTGCGGGCCCGCTTCGTCGCCGACCGCGACAGCGACAACGGCCGTGTCGACGCCGCCCGCGCCCGGGCACTGGCGAAGAGCTGCCTGGCTCTGACGCCCGATCACCGCCCATCGTTCGCGCTGCTGAACGACCTCGACGGGCCCCGCCCCGCGGCCCGTCGCTCGGCACGGCCCGCAGTCGTCGCCTTTGTCGGCACGGCCGTCGTCGCCGTCGCCCTCGGTGGCAGCGCCGTCGTGCGGCTCATCGACGCCCGGACGAGCGCGTCCACGGTCGCGATCCCGGCTCAAGTCCCGGCGACGCCGACGATGCGGGCGACGGTGCCGGCGACGGTGTCGGCGACGGTGCCGGCGACGGTGCCGGCGCCCGCGGCTGACGTCGTCGCCACCGCGGTCGAGCCCGGTGACACCGGCACCTTTGACCTGCCCGTGACCCTCGTCGACGGCGCCAAGAGCACCGGACTGCAGCTCGACGTGCGCAAGTCGGTGCTCTCGCGCTACCCCGACTCGGCGTTCTTTGAGCTGCACGCCGTCGTCAACAACCAGCGCCCGGCGCTCATCGAGCACATCGCCTGGAAGATCGAGGTGCTCGACACCGGCGACTTCGTCGTCGCCACCGCCACCCTCGACGGCCCGGCCTCCCACGAAGCCGCGCTGCGCCCCGGCGATGCGCAGCCCTTGTACCGGCTCTTTTCGACGCCGCCGTCGGCGTCGTCGGTGCGCCTCACCGTGGTGCGCATCGAAGAGGAGCCGATGAACCCGCGGGCGACATCGCCGCCCGCGCCGTCGCCGGCCGTCGAGCTGCACTGGCAGATCGACAAGCCCGCCGGCGTCACCGTGGTCGTGCGCGAGCGCAACCGCTCGCTGTCGGCCCCGACCTTTGGCCTCGGGCCGTTCTTTGGCGCGACCTGGGAGGTGGAGAACACCGGCAGCACCCCAGTGCACCTGCTGAAGCTCGACATCCGCGCCGTGGACGCCGCCGGAAACGCCCTGGTGATGCCCGGCCCCTTCGGCAGCGCCCAGTACGTCACCGCACCCAGCCAGCCGGCGCTGCGCCCCGGCGACGTCCGCCTGCTGCGCACCACCATGACCGTGCCGGCGGGCTTTGCGCGTGCCGAGCTGTGGGTCATCGAGCTGAACTGAAGCGGTCGCCGTCGGCTCCGGCACCGCCGGTGGCGGGCTCGGCGGCGCTCAATGACCGGGGAAGCTGCCGCTCTCGGCAATGGCGTAGACGCCGCGCAGGTCTTTGACGTCGAAGAGGCGGTCGGCCGCGGGCGCCAGCAGCGTTCCGTGCACGGTGTCGAGCCCGATGGGGATGGCCTCGCGCGGCAGCAGCGCCTGGCACAGCGTCCGCCACGTCGTCGTCGTCGGCGTCGTCGGCCCGTGCACCACGGGGAAGCGCACGATGTCTTGCCCGCGCTCTTCGAGCAGCCGCCCGTAGATGTCGCTCACGCCCGGCACGAACGCCGAGTGCACCATGAAGTAGGACTTGATGGTCTCCTTGGCGATCAACGTCAGCCGCAGGTCATTGGCCGACGCAAAGCCGCACTTCCGCACGTCGAGGTGCCGCTGGATGTAGAGGCCTTTGTCGACGGAGACGAACTCGGCCAGCAGGTGCATCCCCGGCCCCTTGGGCACGGCGTTCTCCTCGAGCAATTTCACGAAGCGCAGCACGCGCAAGGCGGTGCGGGCGTCGCGATCGCCGCCGCTGGGCTCCGACAAGAACACCGCGGCTTCGACGGCGGCGAGGTTCTGCAAGATGCCGGCAGCGAAGCGGGCCAGGTCGGGCGCGTCGTGCGTGTACACCGTGAGCTGGCCGCCCTTCTCGAGCCCGAAGCACTGGCCCAACCGGCCCGGCACCGGGTCGCCGGCATCGAAGCCGACGCCGAGGCTCTCAAGCCGCCGCGGCAGCGGCGTCTTTTCGTCGCCGCGGGCCGACAGGAACAGCGCGACCTCGACGTTCTCGACGAAGCGCGACAGCTCTTGCAACAACGCCGGCAGGGCCTCGGAGTAGCCGATGAGCGCCACCCGCCGCGGCCCCACCGGCGGCGGCACCAGCGACGACGACAACGCCGCCACCGTCGCCGGCGACGCGGCGGCTGCGGTGGCAGCAGCGGCCGGCGCGCCGGCATCCGGGAGATGAGCGCCCTCCGCCAGCGCCGCTGCAAAGGCCCGCAGCGGCAGGTAGCTCTCGGCGATGCCGATCACCCCGCGCAAGCTGGCCGGCGGCACGAGCCCGGTCTGGGCGCCGAGCGCGGTCAGTGCCAGGTCGTCGTCGTGCTCGTTGCCGAGCGGCGCCGTCGGGTTGAGCCAGGGCAGCAGGCCGTCCATCGGCACCACGCCCTTTTTGTTTCGGCGGACCTCGCCGCTGCCGAGATAGACGCCGACGAGGACGACGCCGTGGCTGGCGGCCAGCGCGAGCAGGTCGACGAAGCGCAGCGGCGCGGTGCGAGCGGCCAGCGCCTGGCGGTCGTCGTCGTCGACAAAGATGTGCGTGTAGATCTCGGCGCCGTCGGCGGTCAGCAGGTCGCGGTAGAGGTCTTCGACGCCGGGCAACAGGAGGTGCTGGCAGAGGAACATGCCGAGGAAGCGCGGCACGTCGAGGGCGACGGTGTTCGGTCCGCCGACCTGCAACACGATGTCTTTTGATTCGGCTTCGTCGACCTCGACGTAGACGTGGCAGTCGGGGTTCTGCGCCCGCAGCGCCGCCAGCGACGACACGGTGACGGCGTCGGCTTCGTGACCGAGGTGCCGGTGCGACAGCAAGATGGCCCGCTTGGCCTTGCTCGCCGAGACCCGGTGCAGGTCGTCGGGGTCGCCTTCGTCGCCCTGGCGGTAGACCACCCAGCGCATGATCGGCTCGACGAGAAAGCCCGGCGGCTCATCGTGGCGCGACAAGAGCGCGACCCGCGGAAACGTGCGCGGCCCCGACGTCAAAAAGTCGGGGCGCACGTAGCGCAGCCAGGTGAGCAGCCGCTCGGGCGATGGGATCTGACGGTTCTTGGCGTAGATGCGCACGAACTCGCGGATGAGGTCTTCGCCGTCGTGGACGCTGCCGATGACCAGGGTGTGGCCGCGGTAGTTGAGGTCGCGCCGCCGCTCGGCCTTGACGACCTGCTCGACGACGTTGGCGCCGACGCCGATGACGAACGAGATCAAGAACACGCCGGTGACCGTCAGGACAAACGACAGCAGGGCGACGACGGGGTTGACCGCCAACGTCGCCACGAGGTTGTCGGCGCTCTCGATCTGGCGGAACGACCACCACAGGCGGTCGGAGAAGTCCATCGTGCGCGCGCTCGCCGCGGCGACGGGGTCGATGTCGATGGCCAGCTGCGAGAGGATCACGGCCGACACAAAGGTCAGCACCAACACCGCGCCGGTGATGAGCCCGAGGGTCTGCAGCTGCTCGCGCCGCGTGAGGATCGCGTAGATGTCTTTGGCGAGGGCCTTGGCGAAGCGCACCAGCATCAGCAGTCGTGTCAGCCGCAAGAGCGCCAGCAGGTGCAGCCGCTCGTCGCTGACCAGCCCCTCGAGCGGCAGGAACGAGACAAAGGCCAAGAGGTCGGCGAGGGCAAAGGCGATGGCGATGGGCTGCGTGTCGCGCTGGCCCCGACGCCACATCGCGAAGCGTGCGAACAGCTCGGCGCCAAAGAACAACAAGAAGACCGGCCGCAACGCCTGCTCAATGGGGCCAAGCGGCAGCAGCGAGACGATCACCAGGGCAGCCAGGAAGAGCCGCAGGAAGCGGGTCTCCATCAGCTCCAGCAACCGCTCGATCCGGGAGCGCTCGTCGACGGCGCCGTGCTCGTTCTGCATGCCCGCCGAGCATCGTCGACGGCGGCGCCGAATGAGAACTTTTCTCCCGTTCCTACGAAGCAGGCTCGGCGACAGCGCGGGCCAGGTGGACACCGAACCAGCCGTCGTCGTCGCTGAAGCTGTGCTCGAGGGCGAAGCCGGCGGCGCCGAGGATCGCGGCGATGCGGGCGTCGTCGTACTTGATGCTGGACTCGGTGTGGATGCGCTCGCCGGCGGCGAAGTCGACGACGAACGGCGCGCCGTTCATCGCGAGGCGGCGGATGTGCACGCGTTGGGGTGCGAGGCTTTCGAGGTGCATCTCCATCTGCGAGGCCGCCTCGTTCCACACCGCGCGGTGGGCGAAGCCGTCGACGTCGAAGTCGGCTTGCAGCTCGCGGTTGATGCGCACCAGCACGTTCTTGTTAAAGGCCGCGGTCACGCCGCGGGCGTCGTCGTAGGCGGGCAACAACACCGCGAGGTCCTTTTTGCGATCGGCGCCGAGCAGCAGGCGGCCGCCGGGCACCAGCGCGCGCCGCACCCCTTGCAAGAGCTCGATGGCGTCGTCGTCGGCGAAGTTGCCGATGGACGAGCCGATCCACAGCACCAACCGCGGACCCACCCGGGCGATGGCCGGCCAGGCGTCGGCGTAGCGGGCCTGGATGGGCTGCACCGCGACGTGCGGCAAGGCCTCGGCCAGGCGGGCCACGGCATCGTCGAGGGCGGCCTGGCTGACGTCGACCGGCAGATAGCGGATCAACGGCAGCCGCTCAGCGAGGGCCCGCAACAGCACCTGGGTCTTTTCGGCGCTGCCGGCCCCGAGCTCCACGACGGGCATGGCCGCGGTGGTGCCGAGGCCGATGTCGTCGCCACTGTCGAGGTTTGCCAGGGCGGCGTCGACGATGTCGCCGGCGCACCGCTCGAAGATCTGCCGCTCGACGCGGGTCGGGTAGTACTCGGGCAGCGTCGTGATCTCGTCGAACAGCTGCGAGCCGACGTCGTCGTAGAAGAGCCATGGCGGCAGCCGACGCTGGCCGCGCGGTCGCCACAAGCCATCGCGCACCGCGGCCCGCACGCCGTCGCGATCGTTGTCGACGCCAGCATCGTCGATGTCGAAGACGAGATCGGCATCGACCTCGACAGGAGCCTCGCTCAACGCGTCACCGTCACGCCCTTCCAAAAGGCGATGTGGCCCTTGATGTTGGCCGCCGCCGTCTTTGGATCCCGGTACACCCAGGCCGCGTCCTGGTTGACGTCGGCGCCGACGACGACGTCGTGGTAGCTGCAGTCGCCCTTCCAGCCGCACACGCTCGTGTGGCTCGAGGCCCGCAGGTGCTCGGGCTTCACCGACGACGCCGGAAAGTAGACGTTGCCTTCGACGACTTCGACGGTGTCGCTCTCGGCGATGACCGCTCCGTGCCAGGTTGCTTTTGCCATCGTTCGCTCCAGGTTCGGGTCAAGTCGGGGGCCAGATTCGTCGACGTCGACGCGGTCAGCGCCGGTCCCTCGCCAGTCGGATGCCGCTGCGCTGGAAGCGTGTCGGCGCCGGCCAGAAATTCCGATACGTCGGCCGCAGGTGGCCACGGTTCGACCAGCTCGAGCCGCCGCGCAGCACCAGCTGCGAGACCATGAACTTGCCGTTGTACTCACCGAGCGCGCCGGGGGGCGTCTGGTACCCGGGGTACGGCGCATAGGCCGACTGCGTCCACTCCCAGCAGGTGCCGAGCATCTGGCGCAGCCCGGCTTTTGTCGTCGTCGTCGTCGTCGCCGTCGCCGGCACCGTCGGCGGCACGTCATCGCGAAAGCAGCCGCTGCGGTCGTCGACGTCGACGGCGCCGCAGGCGTGCTCCCACTCGGCCTCGGTGGGCAGGCGCGCGCCGAGGAAGCGGGCCAGGGCGTCGGTCTCGTAGTAGCTGAGGTGG
>JBKJNL010000415.1:0-3489 GCA_046593615.1 Myxococcota bacterium
AGACCGTGCGCGACGCCGACGACGTCGAGGGCTTCTTTGCCTGCTGCCAGATCCCCGACTTCGAGAAGCTCAGCCCCGAAGACCACGCTTCGACGATCCTTGAAGTGTGGCAAATGAGGCGCGACGCCAGGAACGGCGCCGGCTCGGTCGACGACGCCTGGATGGGCCAGCGGCTGCAGTACATTGACGACACTTCAGGAGACGTCGAAACGTTGGTCGGCCGCCTGGCAAAGGTGCGGACCCTCACCTACGTGGCCCACAAGCCCGGCTGGACCCGCGACGAGCAGCGCTGGCAGCACGAGACCCGCGCCGTCGAAGACGCCCTGAGCGACGCCTTGCACGAGCGGCTGCAGCAGCGCTTCGTCGATCGGCTGGCCCGCGTGGTGGTGAAGGGCGACGTCAAAGCCGCGGTGGCCGACGACGGCGCCGTCTCCGTCGGCGGCGAGACCATCGGCCGCCTGGCGGGCCTGCGCTTCACGGCCGAAGCCGAAACCGATCCGGGCTCGATCTCGGGCAGCCGCAAACGCCGCCAGCTGCAGACGACGGCGGCGGCCAAGGGGCTCGAGGGTGCGCTGCAAGAGCGCATCGCCATGCTGCTCGAGGCCGACGTCGACGACCCGCCCCCGCTGCCGGGCCCCCTGGCAACACGCGGCCCGGGGCCGGGGCGCAGCGCCTTTGACGTCGACGCCCAGACCCTGCAGGTCAGCTTCGCCGGCGAGCCCGTCGGACGCCTCGTGAAGGGCCGCACGCGCCTGTGGCCCCGGGCCGTGACCCTGCCGGGCGCCCATGACACGGCGCTGCGCGCACGGCTCGACGACAAGCTCACCGAGGCCGCCCGGGCCTGGGTCCAGCGCTCGCTGCCCCGCGTGGCCGCCCTCGACGCCGACGAACAGCTGGCGCCGCTGGCGCGGGCCTGGGCCCACGCCGTGGTCCTCGGCCTTGGCGTCTGCGCCCGCGACGCCGTGCAAGAGCAGAGCGGCCTGCCCGACGACGACGCGCGCAAGACCCTGCGACGCCACCACGTGCGCCTCGGCTTCGTCGACGCCTACGTCAACGACGCCTTCAAGGACAAAGCGATCCGCTGCCGCGCCGCCCTCGTGGCCCTCTGGCACGGACACGACCACGCGCCCCCGTTGCCGCCGCCTGGAGCCTCGTCGTTCTTGATCGGCGATCGACCCCGGGGCTTCGTCGTCGCCTGCGGCTTCCACGTCTTTGACTCCGCCGAGGGAGCCCGCGCCCACCGCGCCGACCTCGTCGACGACGTCGCCGCGCTCTTGCAGGGGTTTCCGCCGCCGTTTTCGTCGCCGGCGGTGGCCTGCGAGAAGCTCGGCTGCTCGCACGACGCCCTGGTCCCGGTTCTTCACTTCCTGGGGTATCGAAGTGACCCCGGGCAGCCCGGACTCTGGGGCCGTCGGCGCGGCCGCTGAGCCCGATCGACACCGGCAGCGAAGACGATGTCTGCAAAGACGACGACCGCGACCTTGTCGGGTGGATAAGCCCTTGCTGCAGATCCCGACCTGGGCGGGGTGCTTGCTTTCAGGTTTCGTCGCGGACGCCCATGGTCACGCTGTGGCCAATCCCGGCATCTGCACCTGACGAGGAAGCCATGAAGAAGCCCGACCCGACCCCGGCCCCCATCCAGCGCGTTGATGTCCTGGCGAACACCCCGCGCACCCGTTTTCGCGGCCTGCGCGGGCGCGTCACCGACGACGCCGCCGACGACGTCCTCGACGCCATCGTCGGCAAGGTCGCGGCCGTGCATCCCGGGTCGGCTGTGGTCGTGATGCTCGTGCTCGAGCGCACCCAGCGCTTTCGCGCATCAGTCGGCATGCCCGCTGACCTGACGGCCGCCGGGGCCACCGACCGCACCGCGGGCCTCTGCCAGTACGTCGTCAGAGACGGCGCGCCGTTCTTTGTCGAGGACACGGCGGCCCGCACCGACCTCCCCCATCTGGGGGCCCACGCACCGCGCCGCTACCTCGGCGTCCCGATCCACATCGACGGCGACACCGTCGGCGCGCTGTGCGTGCTGGGCGGTGCGCCGGCGCCGTTGGCGGACCACGAGGTCGAGCAGCTGAACGGCTTTGCCGCCCAGGTGTCGGCGCGCCTCGGGCAGCTCGCCGGGCCGCTGCGCAACGACAGCGTCGAGCTGGCGACGACCCCGGTGTTTGGCGAGCTGCGCAACGCCCTGGTCGGCACCCTCGGCGCCGGCGCGGCCGTGCGTTTCATCGCCGCCGACCTTGCTCCCGTGCAGCGGGCCCTGCGTGCCGGGGCCTGGACCGCGATGCCCCTGCTCGCCGACGCAGCCGGCGCCATCGAAGAGCTCACGCAGGTCTCGGTCGAGCTGGACGAGGGCAACCAGAGGGTCCGCGACGGCGTGCTGCTGCTGCAGGGTGCGCTGGCCTCGAGCCAGGCCCCCGAGCGCGTGACGTCGGTGCTGCGGCGGGCCCGGGGTCTGGCGCACCACGCCACCAAGGTCCGCGGCGGGGTGCACCTGCGCTCGGAGGTCGTCGACGACGCCGAGCTCCACGTCGCTGGCGTCGTCGCCAACGTCGTCGCCATTGCCCTCACCGAGCTGGCGGCCGGCGCGCCCCGGGACAACGGCGTCGTCGTCGACGTCGCCGTGGTCGACGACGTCGTCACGCTGCGGCTCGACGCCGGTGGCTCGCCGGGCGACGCCGGGCGGTGCGTGACCGCGCTGCGCTCCGTCAACGCCGGCGTCGAGCTCGAGGCCGACGGCGGCGCCATCGTCATCCGCGCTGCTGTGATTGGGTCAGCGGCGCCGGCTGTTTCGCGTTCCGGACACACCAGCGCTTCCTGAGCGGGCCCGTGTGAGCGGTGCCGCGCGACGGGGCTACTGGCAGATGCCGAGGGCCGGATCGACGACGTCGACGCCGTTGCAGCCGCCGGCGTCGCAGGCGGGGGCGCCGCCGCCACCGACGCGGCACCACTGCACGCACGCCGAGAAGCCGCCGAAGGGCGCGCACGTCGCGCCGAAGTCGCAGAAGTTGCCGGCGTCGCAGGTCTGGCCGACGCCGATGACGCCGGCCGGCAGGCACACGGCCCGCGCCGAGACAAAGGTGTCGTCGGGGGGGCTGGCGCAGTTCTCGTCGACGGCGCAGGTGCACGCGCCGGCGCCGCCGTTGCAGTCGAGGGGATCGCAGCCCTTGCGGCACAGGCCGCTGCGCCCGCCGTTCAAGCCCTCCTGGATGCACAGGCCGCTCTGCACGCCGGCGACGCAGTCGTTGTCGCCCGCGCAGGTGCCTCGCTGGCAAAACGGCGGCAGCCCCTCGACGTCGAAGCAGCGCAGGTCGGCGCCGCAGGTGAGGTCGTCTTTGCAGGCCCGCCGGCAGCACAGGCCGCCGTCGTCGAGGTCGCGCAGGGCGCAGTCGAGCTCGTGCTCGGGCAACACGACGTCGCCGTTGCAGCGGTCGGCGTAGACGTCGGCGCACACGGCGCCGTCCTGGCATTCGCCGCTGTCGATGCAGG
>JBKJNL010000494.1:0-2708 GCA_046593615.1 Myxococcota bacterium
TGACGGGCGCTCTGACGGGCCTCTGCCAGCGGCCACGCCCGGCGGCCGATCTTGACGCGATCCGTCATGCCGATGACGTCGACAAGCGGCCTGTCACTTTGTAGGAAGCCGCAACCTTTCGCTGTCGTTTTTGCAGGTCGTTTGTCGGAACCGAGGACGTGATGAGCCAGCCCCAGGCGGAGAAGCGCAGCAGCAACAAGGGGTCGCCAAAGACCCAGAAGAAGCTCCCCGAGGGGCTGTCAGACGCGACCCTGCTGGCGTCGCTCGAGAACATGCTGCTGTCGCGCTTGCTCGACGACAAAATGTTGGTGCTGCTCAAGCAGGGCAAGAGCTACTTCCACATCGGCGGCATGGGCCACGAAGCCGTGCAGACGGCGACGGCGTTGGCGCTGACGCCGGGGCGCGATTGGGCCTTTCCCTACTACCGGGACCAGGCGCTCTGCACCGGCCTCGGCATGACCGCCGACGAAATCCTGCTGTGCTTCCTGGCCAAAGCGGGCGACCCGAATTCGGGTGGCCGCCAGATGCCGCAGCACTACGGCCACAAGAAGTGGAACATCCCGACGCAATCGTCGCCGACGGGCACGCAGTTCCTGCAAGCCACGGGCTGCGCGTTGGCGACGGTGCGCGACCACAAGGCGGCGCACAAGGCGAACGGCAACGGCAAGACGGTCGACTACGACGTCACCGTGGTCGCGTCCGGCGACGGCACGACCTCGCAGGGCGACTTCCACGAGGCCCTCAACTGGGCCAGCCGTGAAAAGGCCCCGGTCGTCTTTCTCGTCGAAGACAACGGCTACGCCATCAGCGTGCCGGTGCGCGATCAGACCGCCGGCGGCAAGGTCGCCAACCTCGGCCGCGGCTACGACGACCTCGTCACCGTCGAGGTCGATGGCTGCGATCTGGTGGCCTCGTACGAGGTCATGAAGGCCGCCGTCGCCCGCGCGCGCACGGGTGACGGGCCGACCCTCGTCGTCGCCAACGTCGTCCGCTTGCTGCCGCACTCGTCGTCGGACGATCAGCGCAAATACCGCCTCGAGGCCGAGCTCACCAAAGACAAAGCCCGCGACCCGATCCCGGCGCTGAAGAAGCTCATCCTCGAGCGCAACGCGTCGACCGAGCTCGAGCTGGTCGAGCTCGAGGCCAGGGTGAAGCAGGCCATCGACGACGCCGCCGACCGCGCCGAAGCCTCGCCGTCGCCCGCGCGCGACACCGCAAAGAAGTGGGTCACGAGCGAAGAGCCCGAGCCCCAAGAGACCACCCCCACCGTGGCCGGCGACGGCATCGTGTTGGTCGACGCCATCAACCGGGCGCTCTCCGAAGAGCTGGCCCGCAACCCAAAGGTGCTGGTGTTCGGCGAAGACGTCGCCGGCGACAAAGGCGGCGTGTTCACGGCGACGCGCGGCCTCACGGCCAAGCACGGCGTCGACCGCGTCTTCAACTCGCCGCTGGCCGAGAGCTCCATCGTCGGCGTCGCCATCGGCCTGTCCATGCGCGGCTACAAGCCGGTCCCCGAGATCCAGTTCGGCGATTACGTCTGGACCGCGATGATGCAAATTCGCAACGAAGTGGCGACGATTCGCTATCGATCGAACAATGACTGGTCTTGCCCGATGGTCATCCGCATCCCCATCGGCGGCTACATCCACGGCGCGCTGTGCCACAGCCAGAACATCGAGAGCTTCTTTGCCCACATCCCGGGCCTGAAGATCGCGTTGCCGTCGTCGGCGCTCGATGCCTACGGGCTGCTCAAGGCGGCCATCCGCGGCAACGATCCGGTGCTGTTCCTCGAGCACAAGGGCCTCTACCGCCAGGGCTGGTGCAAGGCCCAGCTGCCCACCGACACCGACTGGGTATTGCCGTTCGGAAAGGCCGCGATTCGTCGTACAGGTGAAGACCTCACTGTGATCACCTACGGCGCGCTTGTGCAGCGGGCCATGGCCGGCGCCGACATCCTGCAAGACGAAGGCTTCAACGTCGAAGTCATCGACCTGCGCACGCTGAACCCCGTCGACTGGGACACGCTGACGACGTCGGTCAAGAAGACCGGCAAGTGCCTGGTGCTGCACGAAGACTGTCGCTTCGTCGGCTACGGCGCCGAGATCGCCGCCGAGATCACCGAGCGCTGCTTCGAGCACCTCGACGGACCGGTGCGCCGCCTGGCCGGCGAAGACACCCCGGTGCCCTACAACTGGGACCTCGAAGAAGAGGTGCTGGTGCAGCCCGAAGACGTCGTCGCCGCCATGCGCGACCTCGCGAAGTACTAGGCAGCGATGCCGCTGTGGCTCTCGATCATCGTGCTCGGCGTCGTCGAAGGCGTCACCGAGCTGTTGCCGGTCTCGTCGACGGGTCACCTGCTCATCGCCGAGCGCTGGCTGCCGCGGCAGAGCGACCTGTTCAACATCGTCATCCAATGCGGCGCGGTGCTGGCGATCCTGCCGCTGTTTCGCGAGCGGCTGCTGCGCCTCACGCACTTCACCAAAGACGCCGACGGCCGTGACTACGGCCTCAAGCTCGGCCTCGCGTTCGTCATCACCGCGGTCGGCGGCTTCACGCTCGAGAAGCTCGGCCTGCGCCTGCCCGACGATCTCACGCCCGTGGCCATCGCGCTGCTGGTCGGCGGCGTACTGTTCCTCGTCGTCGAGCGCGTCATCCGCGGCCGGCCCACCCACGAGCACATCACCTGGTTGACCGCGTCGTTGGTGGGC
>JBKJNL010000507.1:0-6436 GCA_046593615.1 Myxococcota bacterium
TCACGAGGCGCTCGTCGTCGTGCTCGAAGTAGAGATCTTCGGGCGAATCGTACATCGCGTTCTGCAGGCGCTCGACGACGTAGGGCAGCGCACCGTCGAGGCTCTTCAAGCGATCGAGGTCGGTGGTGCCGGCGGCGCGGGTGGCTTCGGCGGCGCGCTCGATGGCCAGCAAGATGCGGGCGTCGGCCTTTGCGTGCTCGCGGACCTGCAGCTTCTCGCCCTTCTCGAGCTTGACGACCTCTTTGGCCGAAGCTTTCACGCGCGGCACGGCGTCGGGGTTGAAGCCGGGCAGCGCGCCGAGGAACTCGTCGTCGGCTTCGACGACGTCCTTGGCCTTGCGGAAGCCGTGGTTGTAGAGGGTCTGCACGACGAAGTCGGAGATGCCTTCGATGCGCGACAGCGACGCCCAGGCAACCTCGCGCTCTTCGGCGACCTTGGTCTCGCTGGTGATGTCGATCTTCCAACCCGAGAGCTGGGCCGCGAGGCGGACATTCTGCCCACGACGTCCGATGGCCAGCGACAGCTGATCGTCGGGGACGACGATCTGCATGGTGTGCTGGGCCTCGTCGACGAGCACGCGGGTGACCTCGGCGGGCGACAGCGCGTTGCAGACGAAGCGGGCTTCGTCTTCGTCCCACGGCACGATGTCGATCTTCTCGCCGCGCAGCTCTTGCACGACGGCCTGGACGCGCGCGCCCTTCATGCCGACGCAGGCGCCGACGGGGTCGACGTCGCTGTCTTTGGAGCGGACGGCGATCTTGGTGCGGACGCCGGCTTCGCGGGCGGCGGCTTCGACGGAGACGACGCCGTCGGCGATCTCGGGGACGTTCTGCTCGAAGAGCTTCACGACGAGATTCGGGTGGGCGCGGCTCAGCACGATCTGCGGACCACGGGCCATCTCGAGCACGTCGAGGACGTAGGCCACGACCTTGTCGCCGGTGCGGATGTTCTCGCGCGGGATCTGTTCCTTGATCGGCAGCACGGCTTCGGCGCGGCCGAGCTCGACGATGACGTTGCCGCGCTCGAAGCGGCGAGCAATACCGGAAACAATCTCGCCCTTGCGATCTTTATACTCATTGAAAACGGTGTTGCGCTCGGCTTCACGCACGCGCTGGATGATGACCTGCTTGGCGGTCTGGGCGGCGATGCGGCCGAACTCTTTTGACCAGACCTCGATGCCGAGGTCGATGCCGATGTCCTCTTCGGTCAGGCCGGGATCCTGCTTCTGGGCTTCGATGAGCGAGATCTCGAGGGTGTAGTTGTTGACGTCCTTCACCACCTTCTTGAACTCGTACACGCGCACCATGCCAACCTGTTCTTTTTTCTCGCCCTCTTTCATCTTGTTGAGGACGGCGAACTGGCCGTGGCGCTGCAGCACTTCTTCCATCGTGGCCTGGTCGTCGAAGCGGGCTTCGAGGTCGGCGGTGAGGCCGAGCTTCTTGCGCGCCGCGGTGAGCATCGCCTGCTTGAGGGCGTCGATGAGGACCTCCTTGTCGAGGGACTTCTCCTTCGACAGGGCCTCGAGGACCGCGTTCAGCTTGAATGTCTCGATCGACTCTTCCATGGCTGGCTCCTTGTTCTGACGGTGACGAAACGGAAAACGAAAACGAAATCGGGGGCGTGACGACGTCGACGACGACGGCTAGTTCTTTTTCTTGCCGGGGCGCGTGCCCTTACCCGGACGGCTGCCCTTGCCGGGCTTGCCCGGATCCTGGAATTCAAAGACGACGTTGGCGTGGTCGAGGTCGTTCCACGAGACGGCTTCTTTGTGGCCGTCGATGACGATGACGACGCCGTTGTCGTCGGCGCTCTCGAGCTTGCCCAGCAGGCTCTTGCGCTCGAGCTTCAAGCGGGCCTTGACCTTCTCGCCGACGACGTCGCTGAAGTGGCTCTTCTTGGTGAGCGGGCGATCGACGCCGGGCGAGCCGACCTCGAGGTCCCAGCGCTCGCGGAAGATCTTGCTGGCGTTGTCTTCGACGTCGAGCAGGTCGCCGAGCAGGCGGTTCAGGTGCTCGAGCTCAGACATCGACACGCCCTTGCCCGGCGTGACGCCAGCGTGCGGGCGATCAACCGACAGGCGCAGCACGTCGCTGGTCTTGGTGCGCACCAGCACCAGCACGACGAGCTCGAGGCCTTCGCGGGCGGCGACGGGCTCGATGATCGCGCGAATCTGCTCTTCGACACCGACGAACGGCTGCAGGAACGGCTCGATCGCCGACAGCGGCGTGGCCGCGGGCACTTCGATTTCGGTTTCGGGCTCGAGGGACGACATGTTCACCAACAGCGAAAGACCACAGAGCCGCAACAGAGCCGCATCAGAGCCGCGACAGCCAAACACCTGAGCGCAGGGCGCCCGAATCATCCTCAAGAGAGAGGCGACCCGGGGCCCAGCTCCTGCGTCCACGTTGTGGGGCTGGTGCTGGTGACGTCGTCGTCGTCGTCGAACCACGGGTCGAGCCACTGGGGCCAGTCGGGGTCGTCGTCGTCAAAGGCGTCTCACGCTGCGCGTGCTTGCGAGGGTCCTACCAAGCCGCGCCGGCGCGTCAACCGGGAGGATGGTCGATCGATTGACGTCGTCGCGGCGCCTTTGGGAGCCCTTGCACGAGCTGGCCGCACGCCGCCCGCACGTCGCGGCCGCGGTTGTTCCTCGTCGTCAAGATGCCCTCGAAGCCGCGTTCGCCGAGGGCGTCGTAGAGCTTCTTTGAGAAGCGCGTGATCCAGGCGTCGTCGGGCGCCTTGTGCGCGGTGCGCTCGTGCTCGTTGAGCGGGATGAGGTTCACGTTGGCCGGCAGGCCGGCGGCGAAGTCGGCGAGGCGGCCGGCGTCGTCGTCGCCGTCGTTTTCGCCGTGCAACAAGACATAGGCCAGCAACACTTTTTCGCCGTGCCGAAACGGATACGCCAGCAACGTCTTCTTCAACGCCGCCAGGTTCCAGGCGCGGTTCACCGGCATCACCCGCGATCGCGTCGCGTCGTCGGCGGCGTTGATGCTCACCGACAGCAACGGCCGCACCGGCAGGCGGGCGAACTTTTCGATCTGCGGCACCAGCCCCGACGTCGACACGGTGATGCGGTTCTTCGACAGGCCGATGCCGCGGTCGTCGCAGAGGATCTCGACGGCCTTTTGCACGTGGGCGAGGTTGTGCAGCGGCTCGCCCATGCCCATGAACACCAGGTTCAAGTGGTGTCCCGACGTCGGCCCGCGGGCCTTCATCAGGGCAATCACCTGCCCGACGATCTCGCCGGCGGTCAGGTTGCGCACGATGCCCATCGTCCCCGTCGCGCAAAACGTGCAGCCCATGGCGCAGCCCACCTGCGACGAGATGCAGAACGTCGTGCGCGGCACCTTGACGTGGTCGCGCGGCATGTGGACGGCTTCGATGTTGTGGCCGTCGACGGTCTGCAGCACCAGCCGCGTCGACCCGTCGGCGGAGGCGACCTCGTCGATGATGGTCGGCAGCGATCGATCGGTGCGCTCGATCAGCTTCTGGCCGCGCTTGCCAACCACGATGTTCGCCAGGGGGAGCGTGCCGTCGGGGAGCCAGCGTTCGATGCGCTGCACCCGCTCAAACAGATCGGACGCCGATCCGCGAAAGCCCAGCTCTTTTCCGATTGCAGAAATATCGTCGACACTCAGCGACCAGAGCGACGGCAATCCAACCCGCTCGGGAGCGGGCGCCAGGCTGCGCAGGTCGTCAACGACGGGGAGGGACACAGGGCTTCAGACCAACTGTTTTGCGGTGCAGCGATAAAAAAATCCCGGCGTGAGCCGGGATTCTGGTGGAGCTGACAGGGATCGAACCTGCGACCTCTAGAGTGCGATTCTAGCGCTCTCCCAACTGAGCTACAACCCCACGGGGCCTGCCAGTCGTATGCGTCGCCAACGGGGCTGTCAAGACCGGCTGGCGACGCGCGGTGGACCTCGGCCGCGCCCCTGCCCCTGGCTTTCGTTGGTTTCCTTTGGCCCGCTTCTTCGGCCCGCTTCGTCGGCTCGCTCAGGGCGCGTCATCGACGGCTTCGATGGCGCGTTCGTCGGCACCCAGGTCGGGCGCTGCCCCTTGCGGGATGCTGTCGCCGTCGACGTCGATGAGCACGGGGTCGACGCCTTTCGCGGCGACGACGACGGCGTCGACGAAGGGGTGCGGCTCGAGGTTGCTCAGGTGGCCGTCTTCGCTGAGCGCGTCGCGGCCGGCGATGACGCAGCCTTCGCATGCGACGTCGAGCCCGTCGAGCTCGTCGACGACGACGCCGTTTTCGCCGACCAGCGCTGGCAGCGTCCCGACCCGCGTGCCCTGAACAACGCTGGCGGTCATCGACGTCGACGCGGTGAGCAGCAGGGCACTTCCCTGAGACATCAAGGTGGCGTGCCGCAGAATGCCGGCGCCGGCTTCGACGACGACGCCGGCGCAGCGGAGGATCGAGGCTTCGATGTCGACGACGGCGGCGACCACGCCGCGCTCGCCGCTGACGGTCAGTCGCGAGCGGGCCAGCACCAGGGTCTGGACGTCGAAGCCAACGTCGCCGTCGATGTCGATGACGCTGTCGGCGAGGTCGACGACGCCTCCGCCCGTGCCCCCCCCGGAGATGCCAACGGCACCGACGATGGAGCCGACCACCGTGATCGACGCCGTGCCCCGCAGGCTGCCGTTTGCGACGACGACGCCGACCTCGTGGGCGACGTCGATGTCGGCGCCCTGCACGGTCACGGTGGCGCCGTCGATGGTGAGCGCCGGCGCGCCGACCGACTGCAGCGTCATGGCCAGCAGGGCCACGTTGGCACCGTTGCTGGCCGACAGCGCGCCTGAGCGCGTGCCGTCGCCGAGCACCAGCAGGCCGCCGTCGACGTCGACGGTGCCGACGCTGCCGACCACGCCAATGCCCGGGCCAATGCCGGGGGCGCTGGCCGACAACTCGACGTTCGAGGCCCGGGCCGTGAGCGACAGCAGCGCGCAGTCGAGGCAGGTAAAGGTCGCGGCGGTGGCGACGACGGCCGGTCCGTCGACGTCGACAGCGCCGACGCGCGCGCCGTCGTCGAGGGCGATGACGGCGTCGCCGCTGATGGCCGTCAGGCTTGCGTCCTGTTCGATGTGCAACGCGCCGGGGCCTTCGAGGGCCACGCCCGCGACGTCGGCGCCGACGACGAACAGGTCGCCGGTCAGGGCCACGTCCGACGATGAATCGGCGCCGCGCCGGTAGTCGTCAGCGACGAAGCGGAAGCCGCCCGACAGGCCAAGGCCGTCGGGCAGGCGCCCGGCGATCTCGTGGCGCCCCTCGGCGAGCTGCAACGTCGGGAAGCGGTGCCGGCCGGCGGTCTCGAGGGCCGCGGCCACGGTCGCGAACGGCCGCGCCGCCGAGCCAGTGCCTTCGTCGTCGTCGCCGCGGACGGGGTCGACGAAGGGGCCGGCGTCTTCGACGATGACTTCGACCTCGACGGTGGTGCCGAGGCTGCCCTCGTCGTAGGCCGAGACGCGGAAGCGGTAGCGCTCACCAGCAGCGCCGGCGGTCAGCCGCACCACCGGCTCATCGACGGGATCGGGCAGCAGCACGACGGCGTCACCGGCGTCCTGCGCGACCTCCCAGGCGGTGATCAGGCCGGCGTCGTCGCGGGCGCCCGAGGCGTCGATGACGAATTCGGCGCCGGGCGTGGCGTAGATGACGGCCGGCAACGACAGCTCGGGCGGGCGGTTTTCGGCGGCGGGGTCGACGACGACGCGCACCGGGTCGGGCGCCGACGCCGCGGCACCGTTGAACGCCGTGACATGGAACAGCAGCGTGTCGGCGACGTCGGGGGCGGTGAGCACGTCGTCGAAGCCGACGACGGGGACAGCCGCAGCACCCAGCACCTGCACGACCTCGACGTCGTCGGCATTTTCGGGCCGGGCGATGATGCGGAAGCGCACGCCCGGCTTCACGCGCAGGTCCGAGCCGCCGTCGACGGCCGGGACGCGGGCGATGGGCACGGTGATGTCGATGGCGACGGCGATCACCCCGCCTGACACTGCGGTGCCGGTGGGTCCGACGACGCGGCGCTCGGCCTGCATCGTCAGCCGCCCGAGCCGCCGCGGCGCGACGAAGCGCCCGTTGTCGAGCAGCCCGTCGCGCTCGCCGTCGTCGTCAACGACGAATTCGACGTCGCTGCCATCGGCCGCGGCGACCACGACGCCGCGTTCGACGTCGTCGGAGACGTCGATGAGCGCGCCGGGGCGCACCAGCAGCGAGGGGATCGACAACGTCGTCGGCGCCGCCGGCTCGATGCCCTCGCCCGCGGCCCAGAGCGTCGCCACGCTGCGCCCCACGCGCGGCGCGGGCTCAAGCGCCCCCGGCGGCCCGGCGTCGAGGACGACGGGGCACGGCAGGGTGGCGGCCACGACGCCGACGGTGACGATGGTGGCGTCGCCCCCGCCATCCGCAAAGGCGACGGCGAGGGGCTCGAGCAGG
>JBKJNL010000531.1:0-7230 GCA_046593615.1 Myxococcota bacterium
TCGCCACACCGGGGCGGTCGCCCGACGACGCCGAACGCTTGTGGCCCGCCGGAGACGGTGGCCCGCCACGTCACCTCACTGGTGTTCAGCTACGTCGAGACCCGGCTCAATGGCGATGTGCGGCCGCTGCCGGTGCCGGTGCCGCCGCTCGACCTGGCTTTTGTCAGCCGCGTCGATTTCGAGCTCACGCTCGCCGACACCTTTGCCGGACAGGAGGTGCGCCATGTGGTTCGAGGATCGATCCAGACCCCGCAGCGCGCCATCCGCTAGCGACGTTGGCGAGAGCGTCAGCGTGACGGCGACCTCGACGCCGGCGCGCGGCTTCGTCTTGCTCGTGGCCCTTGGCCTCATCGCGGTGCTCAGTGTCGCCCTGGTGATGCAGCTCGGCACCACCCAGCAGGTCGAGCTGTCCGCGATCCGCGTGGGCGAAGACGGCGCGGCGCGGGCCATCGCCGAAGGCTGCCTCGGCTACGCCAACGCCCTGGTCACGCACCTGCCGCGGCCGCCGCCCGACGCGCCCGGCGACCCGCCGCTTCCCCCCGACCTCACGCCGCTTTTCAACAACCTGCTCGGCGGCGAAGAGGCCCGCTTTCCACCGGGCGGGCCTCGCTGGGGCTTCTTCCGCCGCGGCGCCCCCGGCGAGACCGGCGGCGGTTGCCTCATCCGCATCGAAGACAACTCCGACGACCCCGACGTTGTCGACGGTGGCGTCGGCCGCGACCAGCCGAGCTTCGATCAAGACCTCGCCGTCGTCGTCACCGCCATCGGCATGTTCCCGGTGCACCCGACGACGACCGCCGCTGACGCCCTCGGCAAGGCCCACGCCCACGTGACGCTGCGGCGCTTGATGTCACTGGCCAACACGGCCTTTGCCGGCGTGCAGGCCGGACGTGACGTGACCATGGAGAACAGCTCGCGCATCTGCGGCGCCGGTGGCGTCGACGCCCGCCGCCTCGTCGTCGACGACTCCGCCTGCGCCTGCGGCCAGATCGCCGCCGTCGCCGTCAATCTGCCCACGTCCGGCTGCGCCTGTTTCGACGACCGCAACGACGACAACGCCACCGCCTCTGCGGAATTCGTCGCCTGCGCCGACACCATCGACGACGGCGCCGCGAGCGTCGTCCCGGCCGGCCGCAACAACCCGCCGGTGCCCGAGCTCCTGCAGGCCAACCGCCTGTCGCGCTTCTTCTTTGGCAGCGCCGTCACCATGCCGCCCGACAACCACAGCTGCCCGTTCTTCGTCGGCAGCGACGACACCGTCTTCATCTGGGACAAGGCCGACGCCACGCCCACCGCCCCCGTCGACGGCGCCGGCGGCGTCGGTGCCGTCGTCTGCCTGCCGGGCTCGAAGTGCGCGACCTCGCTGGGGCGCTGCGACCAGTACAAAGAGAACCCCGTCGAGCGCCCCTGCACCTGGACGTTCACGGCGGCGACGTCGACCACGCCGGCGGCGGCGGTCGCCAACTGCGCCGCTGGTGAGACGCCGTGCTGGAAGCCGGTCGCGTTCCTCGGCAGCGCTCCCAGCGCTTTTGGCGACGTGCTCGCGCGGTGGGATTCGTTGCGCGGCATCGGCAGCGGCGACTCCGCCGTGCAGCGCGTGAGCACGCCCGATGGCCCGGCCCTGGCGTTCAAGAAGAACCGGCGCTTCTTCTTGTCGCGCAACGCCAGCGGGGTCTTTGGCGTGCCAGGCCAGAGCCAGTGCGGCATCGAGCTCGCAGCACCGGGACCCGCGCCCTGCGGCGGTTGTGACGGCGATGACGGCGTCTTTGCCAACGACGGCAGCGGCTACGTGCTGCGCAAGCAGGCGAATCTGACGCGCATGCCAGCGCCGAGCTTGTTCATCGTCGAAGGCGCGCGAAACATCCTCGTCGACGGCAGCAGCAACCCCTTCACCTCCGACGCCGCGCTGCCGGTGGGCCTCATCACCAACGGGACCATCCGCGTGAAGGGGCGGGCGTCGATCACGCGGGCCAGCGTCTTTGCCGATACGCCGCCGCGCGAGTTCGAGGCCCGCATCAAGAACGATCCCGATCCGTCGTCGTCGCGCGAGCGCTGCGAACAAGCCATCCAGTTCGGCGGCGCCATCAACGACGTCGCCAGCAGCAGCGGTGTGCCGGTGCTGTCGGCCCGCCGCTGCGACATCGACGACGTCGCCGTCATCGGCGGCTACATGAGCTGCGAGCGCTTCAGCTGGACCGGCAAGGGCTGCCTGGCGCCCGCCGAGATCGTCTCGCCGAGCACCACCAACGGCGACATTGTCATTCGCCCGTCCGAGCCGGCGTTCATCACCGGGTCGGTCGTCATCCGCGCCGAAGACGGTGATGTGCGCCTCGGCGGCTTCGCGCGCATCACCGACGTCTTTGAGGTGTTCGCCGCCCGCGACGTCGAGCTCGGCGACGACGTCGTCGTCCGCGGCTTCGGCACGCTGATCACCGCCCGCAACAATGTAAAGATGCAGGGGCGGGCGCTGGTGGTGTCCGACGACGTGCTCGACAGCCAGCAAAAGGCCGCGGCGACGACAGAGGTGACGTGGTGAGCTTCGGTGAAGACCCGCTGCCGCGGAAATTCGGCCGCACCATCCTCGATGCGCGCATCGGCGAAGGCGGCATGGCTGAGGTCTTTCGCGCCCGCTTGATCGGGCAGGCCTTTGAGAAGCGCGTGTGCGTGAAGCGGATTCTTCCGCACTTGCGTCGGCGACCGGGCTTCGCCGAGATGTTTCAAGACGAGGCCCGGCTGCTCTCAGGCCTGCAGCACGAGCACATCGTCCACGTCTTTGACTTCGGCGACGTCGACGGCGCGCTGTTCTTGATCATGGAGCTCATCGAGGGCTGCTCGCTCGCGGACCTGCTCGACCATCTGCAGCAGCAGGGCCAGCGCTTGAGCGTGGCCCAGGCGCTCAAGCTCGGCGTCGCCCTCGCCGGCGCCCTCGCCCACGCCCACGCCGCCACCCGCGACGGCAAACCCCTCGGCATCGTCCACCGCGACGTCACGCCTCATAATCTACTCCTGGGTAGAGACGGGGCCATCAAGCTCACCGACTTCGGCGTCGCCCACGCCGCCGACCGACAGAGCCGCACCGAGACCGGTGCGCTCAAGGGCAAGCTCGCGTACATGTCGCCCGAGCAGGCCCATGGCCAGGACCTCGACCACCGGTCGGATCAGTTCGCCACGGGCATCGTGCTCTGGGAGTGCTTGACGGGCCGCCGGCTGTTCGACGGCAAGAGCGAGCTCAACATCCTCGAGGCCGTGACCCAGAAGGCCATCGCCCGGGTGTCATCGGTGCGCGGCGACGTGCCACCCGCTGTCGACGCGGCCATCGCGACCATGCTGCAGCGCGACAAGCGCCAGCGCTTCGCCGACATGACCGCCGTCGAAGCCGCGCTGAAGCAGGCGCTGTTCCAGGCGCGCCGCAAGCCCGGCGACGACGACCTGCGGGCTGTGGTGGCCGAGGCCACGTCTTCGGCGCCGCTGGTGCCGACGCGTCCTTCCGGAAGCGGCGGGGCCATGGGCAGCGCGGCCATGGCCGGCGGTTCGGGGCCCATCGTCACCCTGACGCCCGAGCCGCCGCGCGGCACCCCCGTCGCCGCCGTCGTCGGCGGCGTCGTCGCCGCCCTTGTCGTCGTCGCCGGTATCGGCGTGCTCTCGAGCAGGCACAAGCCAAAGATCGTCGTCGCCGCCGGCGTCTCGGCCGCGGTGGTGCTGCCGCCGGTGCCGGTGCCCGTGGTGCTGTCGTCGGCATCTCACGTGGCAGGCGCGACGTTGCCGGAGGTGCCGTTGCCGGCCCTGGCCCGCCGCGCCGGCGCCGGCGCCCTGCGCTTCGGCGGCGGCACTCCCGCTGTCGGCGAGGACGGCGGCGGCAGCGGCGGTGTGCTGAGCACGCCCAGCACCGGCGCTGCTGACAACGTGAGCACCGTCGTCGTCATCGGCGACTTCGACGAGGCAACCGACGTTGCCCTCGATGTGCGGCGCGCGGGAACGACGCGCATGGTGCTGGTGAGCGCCGCGAAGATCGAGCTCGTGCTGCGACGCTTCGACGGCGCCGCCGTCGACAAGGTAGCGGTCATCGGCCCCGGCACCGTGCGCGTCGCCGACGGAGGCGCCGCCGTCGATGTCGTCCACCTGCCGACGCAGCCCATCGAGATGGATGACGTGATGCGCGGAGGTCCGGCGGCGCTGCGCCAGGCCCAGAGCTACGCCGGCCTCGTCGACGTCGTCGTTCGCGTCGGCAGCCCATCGCAGATCAACATCGACGATGGCCCCCTCGGTGCGGGGCTCGAAGAGCTCATCGCCAGCCCGGCCGATCGCGACGCTCTGCGCGCCACGCTCGATCGCGTCGCCGCCCACCCCGAAAGCTGCGCGCGTCGCTGCGACGACGTTGCCGCCACCACCGCAACCGCCGAGACTTGGCGCGCCGCCGTCACCGCCGCCGCCGTCGAAACCATCCGCCGCGAAGTCGCTCCCTGCATCGCCTGCCTCGAAGCCATGGGAGCTCCATGACCCACTCCAAACGTCTCTCTGCGCGCGTCGCCTCAGATGTCGTCATCGCGCTCGCGCTCGTCACTGTTGCCGGCTGCAACTGCGGCCTCGAGCCGGTCATCGAGCAGGTCATCGAGCTGTCCGTAGTGCCGGAGTCGGTCGACGCCGGCGACGTCCCCGTGGGCGCGGCCCGCGCCGCCGCCGTCGTCGTGGTCAACGGCGGCAACGCGACCTGGCTGCCCGAAGGAGCCCCCGTCGTCGACGGCGAAGGCTTCGCCTGGGTCTCGGGCTGCGACGCCGCCGTCGGCCCCGGCGCGGCGTGCACCGCGCAGCTGACCTTCAAGCCGCAGCGCGAGGGCCCGCACACCGGCACATTCACCGTGCGGTTCCCCGACCAGAGCGGCGCCGACATCGACGTCGTGGCGGCCCTCGCCGGCGTCGGCGCCCCCGCCACCCTCGTCGTCGCCCCCGCCGCCCTCGACTTCGGCGCCGTCTTCGTCGGCCAGAGCCGCCCGCTGACCTTTACGCTGGAGAACCGCGGCCTCGAACGCCTCGAGGTCCCGTTGCGCATCGATGGCGCCGGCTTCTTTGTCGACGGCGGCCGCGAGGCCGAGCGCGGACTCGACCCCGGCGAAGTTGTCGAGGTCGAGGTCGTCTTTGCCCCGTCGGCCGGCGTCGCCTTGCAGGCCCGCGTCGTCGCCGCCATCTGCGGGACCGCCTGCGGTCCGTTCGTGGCGCTCACCGGGGTCGGCGAAGCGCCGCGCATCGACGTTCAGCCGCGAACCCTTGACCTCGGCGCCGTCGCCGCCGGCACCACCGGGCAGGGCAGGCTGCGCATCGAAAACGCCGGCAGCGGCGCGCTCGTGGTCGAAGGCGTCGACGTCGACGACAGCAGCGGCGCTTTCTCGGTGGTCGCACCCCCGCTGCCCGTGGTGCTGCAGAGCGGCGCGGGCTTCGACGTCGACGTCGTCTACGCCGCCGGCCAGGGACGCGCCCAAGGCGTCGGCGCGTTGGTGTTGGTGCGATCGACCGACCCCGTCAGCGGCAGCGTGCTGGTGCCGGTGACGGTGTCGACGCCCGGGCCGGGGCTCGAGGTGCTGCCCGGCGTCGGGCAATACGGCTTCCTCGATCCGGGCAGCGAGCGCCCGCTCTCGGTGGTGCTGCGCAGCATCGGCGACGCGCCCGTCGAGCTGCTCGGCTTCAGCTTCGACGGCGACCGCGACTTCACCCTTGAAGGAGCGCCGCCGCCCGGCGTCCTCGACGTCGGCGACGCTGTGCAGTTCCGCGTGGTGGCCCGCGCCGGCGTGGCCGCTGTGGCCCGCGGCGGCGCCGCTGGCGCCCTCGTCGTGCGCAGCGACGCCGGCGAGCAGCGCGTGGCCCTTTCGTTTCTCTCCGGCGACAGCGGCTGCGTGCCGCGGGCGGTCGTCGCCCACGTCGACCTCGGCACGGTGCAGGTGGGGCTGAGCAAGAGCGGCAGCGTCGTCATCGAGAACGTCGGCGACGCGCCTTGCGTCGTTGAGCGCCTGGCCACCGGCGACGAGCTCGGCCTCGCCGCCGACGACGGCTCGTTCGCCGCCGTGACCCGCGGCCTCGATGCCCTCGCCCCCGGCGCCCTCGGCTTCGTGTCGTTCGGCTTCACGCCGGGGCGCGAAGGTGCTTCGACGACGGTGCGGGGCGTGCTGTTCGCCGGGCGCGATCTGCCCGTGCTCGTGTCGGCGTCGGGCAGCGGCGTGCGCGGCGGGCTCATCGGTGCGCCGGGCAGCCTCGTGCTCGGGCCGGTGCCCAGAGATTGCGCGGCGCCGACAGCGACGGTCACCTTCTTCAACGATGGCGCCAGCCCGGTGCGCGTCACCAGCGTCGTCCTCGATCCCCCGGGCGCCCCGTTCGTCATCGAGCCCCTGGCGCTGCCGTTCACGCTGCTGCCGGGCGCGACGGTGCCGTTGCAGATCGACGCCCGAATGCGCGCGGGGCTCGACGGCGACAACGACGCCCGCCTCATCGCCAGCACCGCCGAGGGGCTGTCAGCGGCCATCGATCTGCGTCTGACGATCAGCCCGTCAGAGAGCGACATCACCCAGCAGTTCACCGTGCCCGACGACGTCGCCGTCGACGTGTTGTTCGTCGTCGACAACTCGGGCTCGATGGCCGACGACCAGCAGCGGCTGGCCGACAACTTTGCTGCCTTTATCGGCGTCGCCCTCGACGACCCCGCGCTCGACGTGCAGCTCGGCATCACCACCACCGACGTCCTCAGCGCCGACGGCGCCGCCGGCCGGCTGGTCGGGTCGCCGCCCATTCTCGGGCGCTTCGACGGCCCGACCTTTGCGCAACGGGCGCTGGTCGGCGTCGACGGCACCGGCCTCGAGCTCGGCCTCGAAGCCATGCGCCTGGCTCTCGAGGTCCCCGAGAACGCCGGCTTCATCCGCCCCGACGCGGCGCTGGCCGTCATCTTCATCACCGACGAAGAAGACGGCGGCGACCTCGTCGAGTTCTTGCCCGACCTGGCGCTGTCGCGCAGCCCCGCGGAGTACATCGCGCTGCTCGAGGCCCGGAAATCCGGCGCGGTGCAGAACACCCCGGTGCTGGTCTCGGCGGTGGTGCCCCCGGGCCAGACGCCCCGCTACACCGCCGTCGTCGACCACTTCGGCGGCGTCGCCCTCGACATCACGAGCCCCGACTGGGGCGCCCAGTTGAGCGAGATTGCGGTGTCGACCTTTGCGCTGTCGCGCACCTTCCAGCTCGCGAGCGCGCCGC
>JBKJNL010000584.1:0-4577 GCA_046593615.1 Myxococcota bacterium
GGCGACTCGGCCGGCTTCTTCACCGAGATGACCCAGTGGCGGATGCGAAAGACGTCGGTGCCTTGCCCGGTCGCGGTGGCGTTGCCGACGCCTGCGCCACCGACCTGCGGGGTGCCGAGCTGCCCGCCGTCGCGAGGCACCTCGCTCAAGAGCCTCTCGTCGGTGACGACGGTGCTGAAGCGGAATTCCTCTTCGAGCACCTCGCGGCCGAACAGGAACGGGTAGGGGCAGCGGGCCGCGAACGCCTCTGGCGTCATCGACTTCACAGTCGTGACGTAATCGTGGACGGTCTTGTGCCCGGACATGCTGCGTTTCACTCTAAGCGAGTGCCCCGCTCGGCGTCACCCCAGAAGGCAACGGTCACGTTGCTGCTGAACGTCGACGTTCTCGATGTCGAGCGCGCCGTCGCCTTTTACGTCGCCGCTTTCGGCTTCTCCGTCGGCCGCGTCCTCGGCGACGACTTCGTCGAGCTGCTGGGTGCCGGGGTGCCGTTGTATTTGCTGAAAAAGGGCGCCGGCACACCGCCGTTTGCGGGTTCGACGACGACGCGCAGCTATCAGCGCCATTGGAGCCCGGTGCACATCGACATCGTCGTTGATGACCTCGACGCCGGCGTGATCCGGGCGACCGCGGCCGGCGCCGTCAGCGAGGGCGGCATCTCGCAGCACAGCTGGGGGCGCATGCAGCTGCTCGCCGACCCGTTTGGACACGGCGTGTGTCTGCTCGAGATGAGCGCCCTCGGCTACGACGCCCTGAGCGGCCGGAGCGGTGAGCTGATCAGCTCTTGAGCCCCAGCTGCGTCTCGAGAAAGCCCGTGTCGGTGTTGCCGGCGACAAAGGCGGCGTTGGCCAGCACCTTTTTGTGCATCTCGAGGTTGGTCTTCACGCCGACCACGCGGGTTTGCTCGAGGGCCTGCAGCAGGCGGCCGATGGCTTCGGCGCGGTTGTCGCCGTGGCCGATCATCTTGGCCAACAGCGAGTCGTAGAAGGGCGGCACGACGGAGCCGCTCTCGACGCCGGCGTCGACGCGGATGCCGTCGCCGGCGGGCCACACGGCCTCGCTGATCGTCCCCGGCGACGGGAAGAACCGCTTGTCGGGGTCTTCGGCGCAGACGCGCAGCTCGATGGCGTGACCGTGCTTGTGGATCGGCAGCGTCAGCAAGACCTCGCCGGCGGCGGCGCGCAGCTGCAGCTCGACCAGGTCGAGGCCGGTGGTCATCTCGGTGATCGGGTGCTCGACCTGCAACCGCGTGTTCATTTCCAGGAAATAGAAGTTGCCGTCTTCGCCAGCGACGAACTCGACAGTGCCGGCGTTGGTATAACCGACAGCCCTTGCTGCATCGACCGCCGCCTTGCAGAGCTTTTCACGCATGCCAGGGAACCGGTCCACCAGAGGAGATGGCGTCTCTTCCAGGACTTTTTGATTGCGTCGTTGGATGGAACATTCACGCTCGAACAAGTGGTGAACATTGCCATGCTTGTCGGCCAAGATTTGCACTTCGATGTGGTGCGGGCTCTCGATGCATTTTTCAACGAACACGCGCGAGCTGCCAAAGAACATCTCGCCCTTCTTGCGGGCGTCATCAAAAGCGGCGCGCAGCTGCTTCTCGTTCCTGCACTTGTTCATGCCGATGCCGCCACCGCCGGCCGAGGCCTTGAGCATCACCGGCCAGCCCGCTTCTTCGGCGGCTTTGACGGCGTCGTCTTCGCTCTCGAGCGCGTGGATCGGGCCGGGCACGACGGGGACGCCGGCCTCGACCATCTTCAGCTTGCTCTCGATCTTGCCGCCCATGGCCCGCATGGCCTCGACGGGCGGCCCGACAAAGATGACGCCGCTCTGCTCGCAGGCCCGCACCAGGGCCTCGTTCTCCGACAAGAAGCCGTAGCCGGGGTGGAGGGCGTCGGCGCCCGAGCTCCGCAAGGCGGCGACGATGGCGTCGACGTTGCCGTAGCTCTCCCGGGGCGGAGGCGGGCCGATGCGCAGGGCCTCGCTGGCCTCTTTGACGAACGGCGCTGCCTGGTCGGCGTCGGAGTAGACGGCGACGGTGGCGATGCCGAGCCGCTGGGCGGTGCGGTTGATGCGGCGGGCGATCTCGCCGCGGTTGGCGATGAGGAGCTTCTTTGGGAGGGCCATGGCGCCCTCATAAAGACCCCCGGCGAGAAGAAAAGCGGGCCCGGCGCGGTGTTGTTGCGGCTTCCCGAACGCCGGCCTGCCGGGTCGCCTGCGCCGCTTCGCCTGTCGCCTGCGCACAGGTTTTGAGCATTGACGCGACGCCGGGCTAAGGTGCCGGCGAGATGGTCGCAGTCGAGCAGACGGAGAACGAGCTGCCCGCGGGCACACAGGTGCTGCGGCGCTATTCCATCGTCGGAAAGCTGGCCCAGGGCGGCATGGCCGAGGTCTACCTCGCGCGCCAGGTCGGTCCCGCCGGCTACAACAAGCTCGTCGTCATCAAGCGCGTGCGCCCCCACCTCGCCAACGACTCCGACTTCGTTGGCATGTTCGTCAACGAGGCCCGCCTCGCCGCCATGATCAACCACCCGAACGTGGTGCAGATCTTCGACCTCGGCGATGAGCCGCGCCCCGCGGGGTCTGCGGTGCCGGGCCGCCCTGGCCAGGGCGCCGGCCAGGACTGGTTCCTGGCCATGGAGTACCTCGACGGCCGCGACATGCTGCAGGTCGGCCGCGCCTGCCGCAGCCACAACAAGGCCGTGCCGTTCGACGTCACCGCCCGCATCATCGCCGACGCTTGCGCCGGCCTCGACCACGCCCACAACTTGAAGGGCGAAGGCGGCAAGAGCCTCGACCTCGTGCACCGCGACATGTCGCCCGAGAACATCCTCATCACCTTTGAAGGGCAGGTGAAGGTCGTCGGCTTCGGCATCGCAAAGGCCAGCGACAACCTCATCAAGACCCAGGCTGGTCAGATCAAAGGCAAGCTCGGCTACGTCGCCCCCGAAGCCATCCTCGGCAAACCCGTCGACGCCCGCGCCGACGTCTTTGCCGTCGGCGCCACGCTCTATCTCTTCCTCTCGGGCCGTCCGGCGTTCACCGGCACGAACCCCATGGAGATCTTCGAGCGCAGCCTCAAGCCGCCGACGCCGCCGCGCGAGGTCAACCCGCGCGTGCCCGAGGCCCTCGACGCCATCTGCATGAAGGCGCTCGCCCAGGATCGGGAGAAGCGTTACCGCTCCGCCGGCGAAGTGCGCATCGCCCTCGACGCCTACCTGCAGTCGACGGGGCGACCGCTGGGCGCCGTCCAGCTCTCGCAGTTCATGCGCATCCTGTTTCCGGCCGACAAAGACCCGGTGCGGCAGCGCATCGACAAGATGCTCGCCGACGCCCCTGTCGGCGCCCCGATCGGGCTCCCGCTGACATCGTCGCAGGTGAGCCGCAGCCCCTCACCTGTGCTTGCGCCCGCGCCGTCGCCGTTGGCGGCCCCCGCGCCGATCCTGGTCGACGACGACGACAAGACCAACATCGTCGGCCCCAAGGGCAACGAGATGTCGGTGCCCGATCCGATCACCCTGCAGACGCAGCGGTCTTCGTCGGCGACGGCCGCGGTGTCGGGTTCGGGGATGCCGGCCAGGCCGGTGCCGAACAAGTCCGCCGGACCCGCGCACCTGCGCTCGATGGGCGTGCAGAAAGACGTCGCCCGGGACCTCGCTTCGAAGCCGTCGGGCCGTCCCGTCGACGTCGAGATGACCAACGAGGACCTCGACCTGCGCACGCTGGCCCTGGCCCAGGCCGCTCGATCCGAGCAGGCCCGATCCGAGCAGGCCCGATCCGAGCAGGCCCGGGCCGAGCAGGCGCGCCTCGATCAAGTGGCCACGGTGCAGACGAACAAGCCCGCGCTCGCGGCGCTGCCCTCCGTCGACGTCGCCGAAATGGACGAAATCTCGGCCGCCGTGGCCGAAGACGACGACCTCGAGATCGACATGGGGGCGACGCTGCCGAAGAGCGCGCCAGCGGTGCCGGCGCCGTCGGCCACCGAAGCCCGCCGCTTCTCGGCGACGTCGATGGATGTTGCCGCTGCCGCGTTCGACATCTCGATCGCCACCCAGAACGGCGACATCGACCTGCCCCCGCCCCCGTTCGAGGCCTCGGGCCGCGTGCAGCGACCCGCCGCCAGCGGGAACGCGCCTCCGCCGTCGTTTTCTCCGGCGCCGTCGTCGCCGCCGCCGGCCTTTGCCACCGAGGTGCCCGCTGCCGCGCCGCCGCCATCGTTCCTGCCGCAGTCTCAGGCGGGCCAGCAGTACGGGCAGGGGGCACCGCCCTACGACATCGCGCCGCCCGACATGGCTTCGCTTGGGGTCGCCGGCGCCGGGCCAGGCTCGCCCGCTGGGCCCGGGCTCGGGATCAAGCTGGCCATGTTGGCCTTTGGGGCGGTGTCCGGCTTGATTGTTCTTCTTGTCATCTTGTTCGTGACCGGCAGCCTCGCGCGAATCACTGGCGCTTGAGCTCCTGAGCTCTCTTTCACAATCGATTGGGTAATCGCCGATCCCGGCGGTCTTCCGGACAGCGGCCCCCGACGACGACCGACCGGCGCTCGCCGCTCGAACGCTCGCGGACGCCGGCTC
>JBKJNL010000767.1:0-13315 GCA_046593615.1 Myxococcota bacterium
GGTGAGCGGCCCGGACGGCGGGGGCGGTGGAGACATCGTTGACGACGGGGCCGAAACGCCCTGCGCGGCGATGCCCTTCTTGGCCATCATGGCGACCCTGTCGCGCTCGAGCTGCTCGAGGTCGTAGCCGGGCACGGTCTTGCCGTCGTTGTCGTCGTCGTCGACGTCTTGCGGCGGCGGCGTGGGCTTCGGCGTCTTTGGCGCCGCCCCTTTGCCAGCGGCCGGCGGCGCGGCCTGCCTGGCCGACAGCTCGTCGCGCACCCGCGACGACGCCGCCGAAGCCGACGTCGACGGCCGCGGGTCGGGGGCGGCCGGGCTGCCTTTGTCGTCGACGAGTGCGGCGCTCAGGGTCTTGCTGTCGACCTCTTCTTCAAACGCGGGCTTGGCCTTGGCCTCGCCCTGCGACGTCGGGATGATCACCTGGCCGACGCCCTTGACGACCATGGTGCCTTCGGCCGAGGCGAGCTCGTCGTCGAAGAGGTCGTAGAGGAAGCGCGACAGCCGGACGTTGTTCGACTTCTTTGGCGCGCTCTCGAGCCAGTCCTCGAGGGCCAGCTGCATTTCTTGCGCGGTCTTGTAGCGGCGGTCGGGGTTCTTCTCGAGCGCCTTGGAGAGGAGCTTCACGACCTCCATCGGAATCTCGGGGTTCATCTCCCGAGGATTCAGTGGCTTTTCTTGTACGATGGCTTTCAGGGTCTTGAGGCTCGAGTCGCGCTCAAAAGCGCGCATCCCGGTGAGCATTTCATACATCACGAGGCCGACGGCGAACAGGTCGCTGCGGTGATCGATCTTGGCGCCGCGCACCTGCTCGGGGCTCATGTAGGCGTACTTGCCCTTGAGCACACCGGCGCGGGTCTGGGCCAGCTGCGTCGAGGCCTTTGCGATGCCGAAGTCGACGACTTTGACGCCGCCAGCAAAGCTCACGAGGATGTTCTGCGGGCTGATGTCTCTGTGGATGATGCTCAGCGGCTGGCCGTTGTAGTCCTTGCGGCTGTGGGCGTAGTAGAGGCCATCGCAGACGCCGGCCATGATGCGGATGACGTGCTCGACCGGCAGGTGGCCGCCGCGCGACTGCTGCTTGTTGATGAGGTGCTGGACATTCCGTCCTGAGACGTACTCCATGGCAATGTAATAAGTGTTGTCGGCCTTATCCAGATCATAGATCTGGACGATGTTCGGGTGGCTCAGCTTGGCCGCGATGCGGGCTTCGTCGAGGAACATCGAGACGAATTCGTCGTCGGTGGCGAGGTTGCCGAGGATCCTCTTCAGGACCACGACCTTTTCAAACCCTTCGAGGCCGGTCTGCTTGGCGAGGAAGATCTCGGCCATTCCGCCGACGGCCAACCGCTTCAGCGGTTCGTAGCGGCCGATCTTGGCGGGGAGGGGCTCTTCTCGTTCACTCATGGTGACGACGTTACGGGCCCTGCCGGCGGCGGGTCAAAGTTGCGCGATCCCGACGCCGCTGCGCACGGCTGGGGCGTCTGTCGGTGTTGGGCCTCCAGGGTCGGACCGGTCCCGCTTTGGCGATGCCGTCGCCGCACGCAGTCGCCCGGCGCTCAGCGCTGGCTGCGCCCGACAACCTTCTGGTGCACGACGAGAAACAGGGCGTCGTTCACCTCGACGACGTCGCCCTCGGCGCCCCGGTGCACGATCGCGCCCGGCGGCAGCGTGCCGGTGGCAAACCAGCGCTCGACCTCGGCCGCCTCTCGGTCGCGCGCTGCCTGGACCCGCCACCGGGGCGGGACCCAGAGGGCAGCCGCGACGACGGCGGCCACGGCGGCCACGGTCAGAAGCAGCCCGCGCACCAGCCGCCAGCGTCGCAACAGCCGGTGCGCCGCCCGCACCTCGGCGACGCTCAAGGGCACGTCGTTCCACGTCAAGCGATCGATCATCGATCGCACCGGGTGGCGACGTTGGTCGGCGTGCCCTCGGGGCCGACGGTCCAGACATCGTCGACGACGTCGTCGCTGCGAAACGCCCAGCCGATGAAGCCGGGGGTTTCACCAATCCCGACATCGGTCAGCGCGTAGCGGTAGCGAATCTTGGCGCCGCGCGGCTGGAAGCCGAGGCTGGCAAAGGTCAGCGGCAAGGCGGGATCCTCGGCCCGGGCACTCTGGATGCCGACGTAGAGAGATTTGAGGTTGCCCTTGGCCTCGCTCTGCTGGGCGCGACAGCGAGAGCCCCCGAAGCTGACCATGAGGTCGACGCTGCACCAGCCGACCCCGGCGATGACGAGCAGCGTGGGAACGATGCGCAGGGCCAGCGCGATGCGGCGGCGCAGGAAGCCGGCGGCCACGACGGCGGCGCGGTCGTCGTCGGTGATGATCACTGCCTGACCCGAGCTCACCGACGACGACGGCGGTGGGGCACCCGGAGCTTCCTTCAAGGACATGGCCGCACGGTAGCCGACGCGGCGTCGGCAAGAACACACGCGGGGCCGCGGGTCGGTCAACGGATCGCCAACTTCTTTTCCTCGCGCCGCCCTCGTACCCCGCCATCAACGACCCGAGCCGGCCAGCGTGACTTCGACGACGTTGCTGACGACGTCGACGGCGGTGGAGGCGCGGACGGCGTCGGCGGCCTCGCCGGGCGCCAGCTGGCCGCCGTCGAAGTCGTGGTTGGGGTCGTTCTGGTAGCGCAGGCTCACGCGGTAGCGGCCGTCGCCGGGCAACCGCAGCGTGATCCAGTCCGACAAGCGCTTCTTCGCCCGCGGCGCCAGCGTAAAGACCTCGTCGGCCGACAGCGGGTTCATCATCCCGCAGCGCGCGCTCCCCTGCTCGGCCGCGCGCTTCACGGCAGCCCGGGCGGGCGCGTCGAGGGGCTCGAGGATCCAGGTGACGATCGGTGTGCGCCAGCCGACCTCGCTGCCGTCGCCGGGCTGCACCAGCACCACCGGCGCCGGCCCGTGGTTGACGACGTCGACGCTGATGGTGGCCCCCTTGCTCTTCAAGACGATGGCCACATCGGGCCCGGGCTTCGCCGTCGGCTGCGTTGTTGGCTGCGTTGTTGGCTGCGTTGTTGGCTGCGTCGTCGGCGGCGGCGCGGTCGACGGCGCGGTCGACGGTGCGGACGCCGTGGGGGTGACGGCGCCCAGATCGAGAGCAAACGCGAGCAGCAGCAGGGCGTGCATGAAGACCTCGATGGCTGGCAACGGACGCGGTGCGCCGGCGGTCTGTCGGCGTCGCACTGCTGGGCAACGGTAGCGCGTCGAGGTGCGGGACGTCGCCGATGAGGTCGCGGTGACGTCGGAGACGCAAGCCTGCTGAGCACACCGCTTGCGCAGCCGTTGGATTATGAGGCCTCGGTCACCGCTGCGCCGCGCAGGTGGGAGGTCGTCGTGGACAAGCGCTTGAAGGAGATCCTCAAAAAGGTCGCGGGGCAGCTGCCCCTCGGCGACGGCGACCTGCAGGTCTTGCAACGCTTCGTCGACGACGACGGTGGTGCTGGCGCCGCCGACGGACCGAGGCCGTTGTGGTTCTGGGTGCGGCGGCAGTTTTTGTTGAACCAGCGCTGGCTCGACTTCTACCTCGACGACAACGTCGACCCCGTGCTGCTTGACGCCGGCGCCGACGCCAGCGCCCTGCCCCCGTACGCGCACGAGTACCGGCCCTTCGCCATGGTCTCGCTCGATGGCTTGCTGCGCGGGGTGCGCCGGCACCTGAACAACGAAGACGCCATGCGCCGGGCCTACGCCACGCGCCTCGTCGGCCTGTGCCGGCTCACCGAGCTGGTGCCCCTCGTCGTCGAATCGCTGTCGTCGGGACGTGAAGAGCGGCAGAACTGGGGGCTGCCCGTCATCGCCGCCGGCCTCGAGTGCCTGGCGATGCTGCGCCACGACCGCGCCCGCGAGCTCTGCCGCAAGTATCTCGGCCACGGCGACTACCAGATCCGCCGGGCCGCAGCGATGTGCCTGCTGGTCGACAGCATGCCCGCCGAGCGCACCGCCGCCGACGTCGACCAGAGCGCTGACAAGAGCGTCGACAAGAGCGTCGACAAGAGCGTCGGGGCGCCGATGGCCAAAGACGAGGTCGCGCTCATTTTGGATCGGGCCCAGGAGATCCGGCTCATCGACGGCTTCGGCGGTGCGCTGAAGCGCGCCGTCGTCGGCAAGACCCTCGAAGAAGCCGACCTCGAGCGCCTGATGAACGACCTCTACGGGCGCCTCGGCAGCATGACGGCGTTCGCCGACATGGCCCTCACCGGCGCCTTCAAGGCGCTGTTCGGCAAGCTGCTCGAGCACGCCGATTGGAACATCCGCGCCGCCGCCGCCCACGCCGCCGCCTGGAGCGAGCACAGGTGGGCCGCTCCCTTGATCATGGCCCGCCTCAGCGAGGAGGACATGGAGCAGGCACGCATGGTGATGGTGGCCGCCATCGGCTCCTTTGGCGGCGAATACGACGCCGTCATCGACGACAAATTCAACAGCGCCGATGTCTGGGAAAAGATCGGCGCCATCTGGTCGACGCTGGCAACGAAGAACCTCACGTCCGAGCGCAAGCAGAAGCTCGAAGCGGCCTGCAAGGATGCCAGCGCCGACGTCCGCCGCTCGGCCTCCGCCGCCCTGGCCGTCGTCGACGGCGACGCCGACCTCGTCGAGCTCAAGTGGTGCGAGCTGCTGAACATCGACGACTGGTGGCCGTGGGCCGTGCCGCTGCGCGGCCTGCGCGCCGGGTGCGCGGTGCGCGGCCTGCCCCTGCCCCGCGCGGTGCGCTCGTTCTTGTGGATCTCCGACGACGACATCGTCTGGTCCGACAGCGAGTTCGCCGCCCTCGAGGCCTTTTACCGGGAGCACCCGCAGCAGCTCACGCGCTGGCTCACGCAAGACCCGGCTGTGCCCGCCACCCAGCGCACGCGCGCCGCCCGCTACGCCGGCCTCGTCGGCGGGCCGGTCATGAAGAGCGCCCTCGAGCAGGCCTTGCTCTCCACGACGGTGTCGACCCAGGCCCTCGAAATCGCCCAGGAATTGGCGTGTCTCGGCGGCCCGAACACGGCCGCCGGCCAGCTCAAGGTGCAGATCTCGATCGGCGATCGCGCAAAGGCGACGGCGGCCGACCTGTTGCCGACCGTGGCCTTTGCCCTGGCCGGCGACACCAACGTGCGGCGCCGCGCCGCCGGCTTGTTGAAGGGCATGGGCGCCGAAGCCGAGCCCTATCTCCTGGCGCTCGTCGCCGACGCCGACGCCATGGTGGCCCAGGCCGCCGCCGACGCCACGGCGCAGATGCCGGGCCTCACCGATCCATTCCTGCAAGACACCGCGCGGCTCTTGAATTCGGAGGTGCGCTCGCTGGCCGACCTGAATTCACCCGAGCGCCTCGTCGCCAGCCGCTCGCCCAAGGTCAAACAAGCGCTGTGCGAGCTGTGCGCGATCGTGCCCGAAAAGGACCTCGCCGCCCGCTTCCTCGTCGAGCTCGCCGCCGACCGCGACGAAAACGTCGCCGCCGCCGCCACCGCCGGATTGGGCGCGGTCTTCGCCGGCGCGCCCTGGGTCTCGCGGCACGTGCTGCAATCGAGCTTCTCCGACGGCTGGCGCGCGCGCGAGGCGGCGTTTCAGGCCATGGCCCAGGTGGCCGATCCGATCTTCCTGCCCCGGCTGCTCGACGTCATCGCCGGCAACGACGAGCACCTGAAGAACCTGGCCATCGCCGCCCTCGAGCGGGTCGCCGACAAGAACACCGACCGCGGCCTGCTGGTGCTCGACATCAGAGACCCCTACCGCGTGCGCGAACGGTATGGATTGGACGTCCAGGTCAACTACGACGCCGACCAGCAGAGCGAGGGGCTGCGGCTCTTGCTGCTCGGCCTCGAGAAGAAGAAAGACAAAGACGAGATCGCGAAGCACCGCGGCCGGCAGGTGATGCTCGTGCCAAAGGCGGCCGAGGCGGCGACGTCGGCAGCCTGGGGCAAGAAGCTCTTCGAGAGCCTCGCGCTGCACCTGAAGGTCACCTACACCGACGAAGAAACCGGCAGCATCGTCGCCGAGGTCACCGAAGAGCCCACCGGCGAGGTGCTGTCGGCGCTGCTGCAGAGCAACACCGTTTGCGCGATCACGGTCGGCTGGAGCTGAGCGGTGCTTCGCCCTGCGAGACGTGGGGACACAGTTGCGCAATCGCCTCAGGGCGTGGGGCCGGCCCCGCTGTAGAGCACGTTGTTGCGCTCGACCTCTTGCAGCGAGTCGAGCGCCGAGAGCACCCAGCTGTCTTGCAGGGGGCTCGCCCCCTCGAGCACGGTGCGCTTCGAGGCCGGCGCCAGGAACCGGTGGGGCCGCACGCCGCCCTCGTCGAGGCGCTTGCCGGTGGGGCCGACGTAGTAGCCGGCCGTGACCTTCAAGAGGCCGCCGTCGGGCAAGGGGATCTGGCGCTGCACCGAGCCTTTGCCCGACGACGTCGCGCCGAGGATGGTCGCGCGGTTGCGGTCTTTCAGCACCATGGCCGTCAGCTCCGACGCCGACGCCGAGCCGCCGTCGATGAGCACGACGAGGGGAACGGTGGTGTCGAAGCCATCGCGGTGGGCGACGAAGTCGTCGGTGGGGCGGCCGGGCCCCGAGCGCACGCCGGCCATCGGTCCGTCGCGCAAGAACGTGTCGAGGACGCCGATGCCTTCGGGCAACAGCCCGCCCGGGTTGTGGCGCAGGTCGAGGATGACGCCGGCGTACGAGCCGGCCTGCAGATTCTGGCGCAGGTTCTCGGCGACGCCGGACTTGAACACCGGGATGTGCACGTAGAGCACGGGTCCGAGCCGCGCCGTTTTGACGTCGTCTTCAGGCACCAGCAGGCGGCTGACCTCGATGGTCTGCGGCTGCAGGCGCGAGTCGCCTCCCGACGTTGACGAGGCCTTTTTCACGACGAGGCGGGCGCTGCTGCCGTTGGGCCCGCTCATGCGCTGCAGCACCTCGGGAAAGGTCAACGAACCGACGTCGACGCCGTCGATGCTGAAGATGCGGTCGCCGGGGACGATGCCCTTCTGGTGAGCCGCCGAGCCGACGCGCACCTCGCGCACCTTGCTGGGCTCGCGCGGCCAGAGGTCGATTCCCGGGGTCGCCGCGGCCAGCCCGTGCTTCATCGACGCCGCCGTCGCCATCATCGTCGGCGACAAATACGCGGTGAACGGGTCGTCGACGGCCTGGGCCAGGGCCCGGGCCACGCGCTGCACGCGCGCCGGCTGCACCTCGCGCGCGGGGTCGACGAGCCGGACGGCGTTGCTCAACAGCTGGGCGACGTCGGCGGCCTTTTGCGGCGGCCAGGCCACCGACAGCGACGTGCCGTTGCACGACAGCACCAGCGACCGCCCCTCGGACTTGCGGGACAGGCATTTGTCGCCGTCGGCGAGGGCGTCGAGGGCGAACAGCGCGTAGCGGTCGAGGCCGACCCGCTCGACGTACGAGGCGTCGAGGCTGAGCATCACCTCCTTGAGCAGGTCGTCGACGTCGCCTTCGACCTCGGCGACGTTTCTGGCAGCGGCTGACGCCGGTGCCGCTGCGAGGACGCCCGTGGTCACCACGGCGATCAGGGCTTTTGCAGCCCACGAACGCCAGTTCAGCAGGGATGAACGCAAGCGACCTCCGACAACGACTCCGACAACGACGACGACCAGACCTGCTGGCCAGAGCAGACCAGACTGCCGAACACAGGGCCGCCGTTTGTAACCGAAGCCGCCCATGGGATGGAAACGGCGACGCCCCGACGAAGATTCAGGCACAAGTCAGCCACAACGGCCGCCGTTGTCGACGTGGGGGCGGTTGTCCGCGTGACCTGGGTCGCTGGCGCGTGTCGTGTCAGCGAACCACGGGCAAGCGCGAGCGGTAGAAGCTCGAAGCCCGGATGTTTTCGTCGACGACCAGCGGCGCCTTTTGCGCCGGGAACGCCCGCTCGCTGCAATTGTCTCGTTCGCACAGCCGGCAGGTCACACCCACCGGAATCACGTGCGAGAGATCGACGCCATCGGCATACACTAATTTCTTGGCATGCTCGATCTCGCAGCCGAGCCCCACGGCGTGCAGAGCGTGGCGAGGTGTGTATCCTTGATTGATCTTTCTGATGGTGCTCGACAAACAAAAATAAATGGTGCCGTCGGGAAACTCACTGACCTGCGTTTTGATCATGCCCGGCGTGAGAAACGCCGAGAACACGTTCCAGCGGGGGCAGGCGCCGGCGAAGCGGGCAAAACGAATTCCCGAGCCCGAGAAGCGCTTGGAGATGTTGCCGGCGATGTCGACGCGCAGAAAATGGAAGGGCACGCCCTCGGCGCCGGGCCGACGCAGCGTGCACACCCGGTGGCAGCCCTGCTCGAAGCTGGTGCGGAAGCGGTGGCCGAGCAGCTCGATGTCGTAGCGCGACTGCTCGGCTGCCTCGAGGAACGGCAGGTAGGGCATGAGCACGGCGCCGGCGAACGCGTTTGCGAGGGCGACGCGGGCCAGGGCCTTTGCGTCGGGGCTCTGCAGCAGCGGGTCTTTGGCGAGGGTCTCGAGCACGTCGCCGGCGGTGAGCAGCCCGATCTGGTGGGCCAGCTGGAAGTTGCGCGAGCGCGGCGGCAACAGCTCGCTGACGACGAGACGCTTCTGGTCGACGTCGTAGCGCCGCAGCATGGCCGGGTCGGCCGAGGCTTTGGCGACCTCGACCTGCACGCCGAGGCGCTCTTCGAGGTAGCGGCTCAGGGCCCGACCAAGGTCGTCGCCGGTGCCCTTGGTGAGCTCGCCGGCGCGGGCCTCGTCGACGCGGGCGTCTTTGCGCAGCCGCTCGGCCATCTCCTCGAGCTCGGGGAAATAATTCATGTGCCGCTGCAAGAAGTCGCTGACGTCTTCGCTGGGGACGCTGGTGACGTCGACGCGGTTGACGGGCCGGCCGTCGGCACCGACGTCGGATCCGGCTCCGTTGACAGCGCCGTCGCCGCCGCTGCGTCGGGCCTGAAAGGCGCGGTAGAGGTTGATGATCGCCCGGGCCACCGTCGGCTGCTGGGCGGCGAGCTCCTTGATGTCTTGCGAGACGAGCTCGGTGGCGTCGAAGAGCGGGTCGCCAAAGACCTCGAGCAGGTCGGCGCCCAGCTGGGCGTCGTCGTCGACGGCAAAGGCCTTGAGGTCGAGGCTGAACAGCTGGGCCAGCGAGATCAGCAGGTGCGCCGGCAGCGGACGACGGCCGTTTTCGATCAGGTTCAAATAGGCCGGTGAGATCTTCAGGCGCTCAGCCAGGGCCTGTTGGGTGAGGCCTTCGCGGCGGCGAAGGGTGCGGAGCTTCTGGCCGAAGCGGGGCGAGCCTGCGGGCGCCTTGGGTGTCGTCGTCGTCATGGCCCGTCCGACCCTCTCGCCACGGTGTGCGGGTGGGAGTGGTGATCACCAGAATTTACAACACAACAGTACCGACGACCAACGTCGTAAACCAGTGAAACACGCCAGAAGCGGCTGCCGCCACGGCGACACGAGCGTAGATCTCGCGAGACTGAGGTTCTCACGAGGTTTGTTGTGGCGCAGCGCAGCGTACATCTGGCCGGGTCAGCGAAAGCAGGCCACAACGGGGGCGGGGTGGCCCGCCAGACCGAGGCCTTTCCGGCTGCGGCGCTCGACCTCGTCGCCGAGCTGCACCAGACCTTTGACGCCCGCCGTCGGCAGCTGCTCGCCGATCGGGCCACGCGCCAGCAGGCCCTCGACGACGGCACGCAGAAGCTCGGCTTTCGCAGCGACACAAAGGCGATCCGCGCGGGTGACTGGCGCGTCGCCGCCATCCCCGCCGACCTGCAGCGCCGCCGCGTCGAGATCACGGGGCCGTGCGACCCGAAGATGGTCATCAACGCCCTGAACTCGGGCGCCGACGTCTTCATGGCCGACTTCGAAGACTCGACGTCGCCGACGTGGCCGAACCTCTTGACCGGCCAGCTCGCTCTGCACGACGCCGCGCGCAAGACGCTGCGCTTCGAAGATCCGACGACGAAGAAGCAGTACGCGCTGAAGGAGCAGACGGCGACGCTGATGTTTCGCCCGCGTGGCCTGCACCTGCCCGAGCGTCACGTGCTGGTCGATGGTGAACCGGTCGCCGGCAGCTTTCTCGACCTCGCCACCACGCTCTTTCACAACGCTGCGGTGTTGCTCGAGCAGGGCCGCACGCCCGCGCTCTACATGCCGAAGCTCGAGCGCATGGAAGAGGCCGCCCTCGTCGACGAGGTGCTGTCGCTCATCGAAGAGCGCCTGCAGCTGCCCCATGGGTCGGTCAAGGTCACCGTGCTCATCGAGACGCTGCCGGCAGCCTTCCAGATGCATGAGATTCTTCATGCCTTGAAAGACCGCATCGTCGGCCTCAACTGTGGACGGTGGGACTACATTTTTTCGTGCATCAAGCGTCGACGCGAGGATAAAAATTTCATCTCGCCTGACCGCTCCGAGATGAGCATGGACAAGGGCTTCTTGCGAAATTATTCGCAGCTGCTCATTCAGACCTGCCACCGCCGCGGCGCCTTTGCCATGGGCGGCATGAGCGCGTTCATCCCCGTGAAGAACGACCCGGCCAAGAACGATGCGGCGATGGCCAAGGTCAGGGCCGACAAGGTCCGCGAATCCAACGACGGCCACGACGGCACCTGGGTCGCGCACCCCGGCCTCGTCGAAATGGCCCTGGCGATCTTCGACCAACGCTTCGCCGAGATGGGCGACCCACGAGCTGGCGGGGCCCGCATGAACCAGCTCGACGTGCTGCGCGACGGCGTCACCGGCGAAGCAGTCAGCGGCGACGAAGGCGTGCTCACGGCGGCGTTGCTCGAGCTGCCCGCCGGCCAGCGCACCGACGCCGGGCTGCGCCACAACCTGCGCGTCGGCGTCACCTACCTGGCGGCCTGGCTCGACGGCAACGGCTGCGTGCCCATCGACAACCTGATGGAAGACGCCGCCACCGCCGAAATCGCCCGCGCCCAGATCTGGCAGTGGCACCACCACCGCGCCCTCGTCGACGGCCAGCCCCTCGACGCCAAACGCTTGCAGACCGCCCTCGACGAAGAGACGGCAGCCCTGGGTGGCAGCCGGCTCGCCGACGCCAAGGAGCTGTTTCTGCGCCTCTCGACCGACGACACCCTGGCCGAGTTCTTGACTCTGCCGGCCTACGACAAGTTGAGCTGACCCACCGGGATTGACTGACGACTGACAGACAACAGGCGACGCATCACCGCACACAGGTGGGTGATGAAACCAGCACGGTTCGGTGGATTCTCCATTGGATTTGTTCGCTGTTGCCTGTCGACCATCCAGAGAACGAACGAGGAGCATGACATGGCCGACGGAACCAAGAACACCATCCCCGAGCGCTTCGCCGGGATCACCCGCCCCTACTCCAACGACGACGTCGAGCGGCTGCGCGGCAGCTTCAAGATCGAGCACACCGTCGCCACCCTCGGCGCCGCCCGCTTGTGGCAACTGCTCCACACCGAAGATTATGTGCATGCTTTGGGCGCCATGACCGGCAACCAGGCCATGCAACAGGTCAAGGCCGGTTTGAAGGCCATCTACATCTCGGGTTGGCAGGTGGCCGCCGACGCCAACGACTCCGGCAACATGTACCCGGACCAGAGCCTCTACCCCGTCAACTCGGTGCCGCTGCTGGTGAAGCGCATCAACAGCGCGCTGCTGCGCGCCGATCAGATCGAGAGCGCTGAAGGCCAGAAGGGCAAGACGGGGCCCAGCGTCGAGACCTGGTTGGCGCCGCTCATCGCCGACGCCGAAGCCGGCTTCGGTGGACCGCTCAACGCCTACGAGCTCATGGGCGCCCTGATCGAAGCCGGCGCCGCGGGCGTGCACTTCGAAGACCAGCTGGCGTCGGAAAAGAAGTGCGGCCACATGGGCGGCAAGGTGCTGGTGCCGATCAGCCAGTTCATCCGCACCCTGGTCGCCGCGCGCCTCGCCGCCGACGTCAAGGGCGTGCCGACCCTGGTCGTGGCCCGCACCGACGCCGACAGCGCCAAGCTGCTGACCTCTGACGTCGACGCCCGCGACCGCCCCTTCATCCAGGCCGGCGACCGCACGCCCGAGGGCTTCTACCGGATCGACGGCGGCGTGAAGTACGCCATCGCCCGCGGCCTCGCCTACGCCCCCTACGCCGACGTCATCTGGTGCGAGACGTCGACGCCGAACCTGGCCGAGGCCAAGGAATTCGCCGAGGGCATCCACGCCCAGTTCCCCGGCAAGCTGCTGGCCTACAACTGCTCGCCGAGCTTCAACTGGAAGAAGCACCTCGACGACGCCACCATCGCGAAGTTCCAGCAGGAGCTCGGGGCGATGGGATACAAGTTCCAGTTCGTGACCCTCGCCGGCTTCCATGCACTGAATCACTCGATGTTCGACCTGGCGCGCCAGTACAAGACCGAGGGCATGGCCGCCTACTCCCGCCTGCAGACGCGCGAGTTCGCCGACGAGAAGCACGGCTACACGGCCACCAAGCACCAGCGCGAGGTCGGCACCGGCTTCTTTGACGACGTCGCCCAGGTCATCGCCGGCGGCAGCTCGTCGACGCTGGCCCTGGTGGGCAGCACCGAAAAGGCCCAGTTCTGATCGCCTGACGATTGGTTGCTGCTGTCACTGCGAGCGGGCGCCCCTTTCGGGGCGCTCTCTTTTTTCGGCGATGCAGTTGCGATTTCATGATGTCGTCAATGTTCGATCTCTCGCCGCGGCCGCTCCGCCGCCGGCAGGCCCGCCGGGACGCATGGACGGCGCCGACCGGGGATGACATCGCTGGTTGATGAGCATCCGTGGACAGAATCCCGAGGCCTGGCGCGCCCGGTGGCGCACCGGCACCTGCCCCGTGCACGGCGTCGGCTTCGCCGACGTCAAAAGCGCCGACGTCAAAAGCGCGGGGGACGAACAAAGCGAAGACGAAGCCGACGAGGTCAGCGATGGCGCGGCGTCGTACCGGCTGCAGATGTGCCCGCGCGAGGACTGCCAGGTCCGCGTGGCCCGCTTCGCCGGCCACGATGAGCACCACGCCTCGTTCGGCTGGGTCGCCGGCGGCGACGACATCCGCGCCGCGCTCGCCAAAGCAGGCGAGATCGCGGCCGAGGGCGTGCGGCCGGGCAAGTGGGGCCGCGTGACGCGCGTCTCGTACCGCCTCGAAGAGGAATGAGGACTGATCCCAGGTCCCCGCCGGTAAGAGGGCTCGGAGAGGAGCGGTGAGGTCCTGCTTGCGCAGCGACGACGACGACTCGCTAGCCGCCTTCGCCTTCGCCTTCGCCTGCGCCTGCGGGGCACACGCCGGGCTCGCCGGCGGGGTCGGCGACGATGTCTTCGCAGAGGCGCTCGAACGAGAAGTCGACGTCGCACTCACAAGCGCAGCGCGCGAGTTGCTCGGGCTCG
>JBKJNL010000791.1:0-3493 GCA_046593615.1 Myxococcota bacterium
GCGCCGACCGCGACGACGCCGATGGTGGTGATGACCAGCAGCCCCTGCCCGACGGCCTGCACATCGGTGTGCTCATCGCGCGGCACGCCGGCGGCGAGGGTGGACTCGACGGCGAACGACAGCAGCCCGAACAAGCCGGCGACGACGACACCGCCGCCGGCGACGACGAGGCCGACGCCGGTCAGCAGCGGAAACGCCCGCTCCAGCACCAGCGACTGCGGCCGCGGCAAGCGGTCGCCGGTGACGTTGACGACGACGACGCGGCTGTCGTAGCCGCCCCGGGCGACCACGACTGTGTGCGGCCCGGGCAAGAGCCAGACCACGCCGTCTTCGAGCGCGACGTCGTCGCCGTCGACGACGAGGCCAGCGTCTTCGGGCTCGAGGATCAACGGCTGTGGCAGCGGGGTCTCGGGGCTGGCCGCCGGCTCGATCAAGCGGCGGGCGATGGCCCGGGGCGCCGCCGACCCGGCGGTGCTCTGGCGTTTGCCGTCGAGGGTGACCAGCGTGAGCTCAAGCGCGCTCTTGCCGTGCAAGGCGATGGAGCGGCCGATGACGACGCCGTCGACGTCGGCGGCCACCGCGACCTTGAGGGCGCACTCTTCTTCGACGAGCGAGCAGGCGAGGCCAGCGGCGGCGGCCTCTCTGACGAAGCCGGCGGTGATCGCGCCGTCTTGCACGTCGACGCCGCCGTCTTTGAGGCCGAGGCGCACCTGGTTCTCGATCGCTTCGCGGGCGCCGGCGAGCAGACCCGGAGCCTCGATCTGCAACACCGCCACCCGCTCGGCGCGCGCCGACATCGAGAGGCCGGCGACGACGACGAAAAACGCGATCCGCAGGGAAGGTCGGGAAGGATGCACTGCGTCGCGAATGTGCCACTCTCTGGACCGATGGGAAACGATTCGGCGGTGGCCGGCGCGCTGCTGCAAAAGCTCGACGAGCTGCAAGCCACCGACGACGGTGGACGACTCCCACGCGCCTTTGGTCCCTACCACTTGCTCGCCAGCCTCGCGAAGGGCGGCATGGGCGAGGTGTTTCTCGCCCGCTCGGGCGCCGTGGTCGGCTTCGAGAAGCACTGCGTCGTCAAGACCCTGCGGCCCCACCTCACCGACGACCGCGAGTACGTCGCCCGCTTCATAGACGAGGCCCGCGTCGTCGTGCAGCTCGGCCACCGCAACATCTGCCAGGTCTTTGACGTCGGCCGCGTCGGCGAGCGCTACTACCTGGCGATGGAGCAGATCGCCGGCAAAGACCTGCGATCGGTGCTCGACAGCGCCGGCGTCCCCGTCGTGACGGCGCCGATGTCGCGGGCCGCTGCCCTCCCGGCCGCGGCGCTCGACGAGCACTCGCGACCCACCTTGTTCGTCGACGATGCGCTGGCCGTTCACATCATGGGCGAGGTGCTCGAAGCCCTCGACTACGCCCACCGCTTCGTCGACGTCTCGGGCAAGGCGCTCGACCTCGTGCACCGCGACGTCTCGCCGCAAAACGTCATGGTGAGCTTCGAAGGCGAAGTGAAGCTCATCGACTTCGGCCTCGCCGCGTCGACGGTGAAGATCGAGCAGACGTCGCCCAACGTCGTCATGGGCAAGCTCGCCTACATGCCTCCCGAGCAGATCCGGGCCGAGAAGCTCGACCGCCGCGCCGATCTCTTCTCGGCGGCCGTGATGCTCACCGAGATGATCACCGGCGAGCGCTACTACCAGGGCATCGGCTCCTACGAGGTCTGGACGTTGGCGGCCCAGGGCGACTACCGCCCCACCCGCTTCGCCAGCATCGAGCCCGGCCTGCGCGCCATCCTCGACACCGCCCTCGCCGGCAAGGCGGCCGACCGCCAGGAGAGCTGCGCTGTGCTGCGCGAAGAGCTCATGGCCTGGCGGCAGAAGCGCGGCCTCTACGCCGACGGCGCGCCCCTGCGCCGCTTGATGCACGACCGCTTCGCCGATGACCTCAAGGCCCACCGCGATCTCCTCGCGGGCGTCGCTTCGCGTCCGCACCCGGTCGCCCGCGCCGACGCCACCGACGCCACCGATGACGGCGCTGCTGAGGGCGCTGATGAGGGGGCCAGCAAGAGCTTCGCCCGCAAGCGCGCGCCCGCCGCCCTCACCGTCGTCGAGAAGACCATCTCGAGCCTCGATCCCACCGAGCCAACCGTGGCCTCGACGCCACGCTACCGGCCGCAGAAGAGCCGCCTCGCCGCCGCGGGCGTCGGCGCCGCCATCGCGGTCGTGGTGGCCGGCATTTTTTCCCTCGTCACGTCAGCGCCGACGACGCCGGTGACAACGACGACGACAGCGACGACGACGCCCGTGGCGATTCCCGTGGCGATTCCCGTGACGATCCCCGTGAGGGCGCCCGAGCCCGCGGTCGTCGTCGCGCCCGAGGTCGGGCTCGACCTGGCGTCACCCGATCCCATCGACCCGTCGACGGCGCCCAAGAAGAAGCCGCCCAAGAAGACGCCGGAAAAGAAGCTGCCCGAAAAGAACCCAGAGAAGCCCGTTGAAAAGGTCGTCGTCGCGCCGGTCGTCGACCAGCCGGCCTGGGGCGAGCTCGGCACGACCAAAAAGGCCGAGGTCCTGCAAAGGGCGTGTCCCGACGTCACCTGCGCCCAGACCCTCGGCAAAGAGGCCGACACCTGGGCCTCGAAGCCCCTCGCCGGCATGGCGCAATACAAGCGCGACCTCGAGGCCTGCCACCGCACCTGCGGCAAGCCCTGACGACGCTGGGCAGTGCAGCCCAGGAACCGAAGCCGGGCCGGCGACGGGCCGACGATGGGCCGACGACGGGCCGACGACGCGGTCAGAGGGCGGCGAACACCTCGACGAGAAAATCGAGCACCACGCGCACGCGGGGCGTCTGGCGCAGGTCCCGGTGCACCGTCAGGTAGATGTCGTCGACGGGCTCGCCCTTGAGCGCAATGCGCACCAGCGCATCGTCGGCATCGCCGAGGTAGCGCGGCAGCACACCCACCGCGCCGCCGACGTGCAGCGCCGCCTGCACCCCGAGGGCGATCTCACAGCGCAGCGCGGTCGGCGCGTCCGGCGCGAGGCTGCGCAAGAAGCGCGTGTCGGCGCCGTCGTCTCCGCCGACGATCTGCGGCACATGGGCGAGGTCTGACGCGCTCCGCAGCGGGCGCCGGGCGACGAGCGACCTGGCGGCATAGACGCCGTGCGCGACATGCCCGGCCTTTTTCACCACCAGCGAGGCATCGGCGCTGCGAAAGGTGCGCACAGCGATCTCGGCTTCGCGGCGGTGCAGGTTCTTCACGGCCCCGCTGGCATCGACGTCAACGACCAGGCCGGGGTGGCCCGCGGCGAAGCGGGCCAGGCGTGGCGCCAGCAACGCGCAGCCCAGCGTCTCGCCGGCCGTGACCTTGACGCGGCCGACCAGCGCACCGTCGGCGCCGGCGCGGCGTTCGACAGCGAGGATGGCGGCTTCGACGGCGACGACGGGACCGAGCAGCTGCTCACCCTTGGGCGTGAGCGCGAGCCCCAGC
>JBKJNL010000913.1:0-5186 GCA_046593615.1 Myxococcota bacterium
CCACGAGGCCGAGAAGAGCTTCGGACCGCTGCCCGGCCTTGCGCAGGCGGTCTTCGGCGGCGACGTCGGCGTCGACCTTCTTGCTGTCGACGGCCGCGCCGTCTTCGAGGTCGTCTCTGACGAAGTGCACGGGGCGGCCGGCGACGACGCGGCCGGGCAGCGGTCCGAAGCTCTTCTCGGCCTCGTGGCGCACGCCGCGCACGACGAGGGCCACGAGGTCTTCGAGGCTGTACTTGGCGTTGAAGATCACGGTCGAGGTGAAGGTCTTGCTGGCCAGGTGCGACTTCACCGACTGCACGAAGCGGCCGGCGCCGGCGGCGTCGATGTAGGCGTGGATGGCCTGCAGCCCGGTGGCGACCAGCGGCTTGCGATCGGGTCCCTTCTCGTCGGGATCGAACCACAACACCGAGCGAAAGGTGTCGAGGCTCTCGGCGGCTTTGCGGCGGCTGGCCGGCGCCGTGAAGCGGGCCAGTGAGACGACACCGTCGTCGTCGGCGCGGGCCAGGGCGCTGTTGGTGGTGCCGAAGTCGAGGCCGAGGAACATCGCGTCGGTCTAGCAGGCGGTCTCTCGTCGGGCTCTGCAGACCTGCCGGTTGTGCCATGCGGGACGGCGGGACGGCGGGGTCGCGTAGCCCCGCGCTCTGGCAATTGGCCCGCGTGATCTGTCGGCGGTGGCGACCATCACCCGAAGTCGACACAGCGCCGTCCGCTTCGCACGCCCCTGCTTCGCGCCTGTCACCCTGTTGGCCATGAGCCCTGGTCCCTCATCGCTGCTGATCGCGCTCGTCGTCTCCACCATCGCCACCGGCGCCACCGGCGCCTGCTCGCTCTTTGTCCCCGCGGTCGAGATCGACGGCGACGAAGTCGGTGAGGGCGAGGGCGAAGACGTCGGCGAGGGCGAGGGCGAAGACGTCGGCGAGGGCGAAGGCGAAGACGTCGGCGAGGGCGAAGGCGAGGGCGAAGAAAAAGCAGGCGACGCCGACTGCGGCAACGGGGTCGTCGACACCCGCTTCGACGAAGACCACTGCGGCGAGTGCGGCAACCGCTGCGTCGATGCCGGCCTGCCCTGCGGCGCGGACGCCATCTGCGAGCCCGTGCCCGCAGTCGGCGCCGAACCGGGCGCGCCCACCGGCGGTGTCTGCACCTGCGGCGGCGGCGTGGGCATCCAGTCGCTGTGTGCCACCGAGGGCGAGACCTTTTGCCGCACCGACGACGTCGGCGGAGAGTGCTTCGACCTGCAGAGCTCGCCGCTGCACTGCGGCGAGTGCAGCCTCGCCTGCGCCGGCGTCGATTGCCTGAACCCCCGCTGCGTCGACGGCGGCTGCCAGTGCGACGGTCGGATCGACTGCGCGCGCGGACAGATGTTGTGCGCCGCACCCGATGACCCCGACGGGCTGCTCCCGCCCGTCTGCGTCGACCCGTTGAACGACGACCACTGCGGCGAATGCAGCAACGCCTGCAACGACGATGGCCTCGCCTGCAACGGCAAGGAGTCCTGTCTGGCCGACGACGCCGCCGCCACGACGAACACGAGCGACAGGCCGGGGGTCTTCTGCGGCCACCAGGACGCGCCCTGCGCCAACCAGGGGTGCCAGGAGTCCGCCGATGATGCGACCCGCTGCGGCCCCTGCGACGACGTCTTTCGCTGCGACGTCGACGGCAGCGAACCCGGCGCCTGCGACCGGGCCACCGGCCTCTGCACCTGAGATCGTCGCGAGGTTGTCGACGACGGCGCGACCCGGGACGACGACGCTGGCGCACCTCTGGGGGGCCACCTAGGCTGCGGCTCAGTGACGATCGTCAGCGCTCCCGCGAAACCCCTCGCGCCCCCACAGACGCCGGGCGGGTCGACCCTGCTCGAGCGGGCGCACGCGCTGCGCGAAGAGGCCAGACAGCCGCGCACCATCGGCGACCTGACACCGGAGCAGACGGCGAAGCTCGACGCCGAGCTCTCCGCCCGGATGCGCCCGAGGTTGATCGCCGCTGCTCGCGAGCAGCGCGCGCTCAACGCCAGCGACCTCAAAGCCCTCGACGGCGTCGACAACGGCGACGGCCTGGTGCTCGACGACATCCTCGAGTTCCTGCTGTCGCCCGCCGGAGCGCCGCTGCAGGCGGTGCTGGCCCAGAAGCTCGAGCCGGCCACCCGACCCGACCCGTTCGGCTTCGACAGCGACGACAACACGATGTCGCAGGCCACGTGGACCGCGCCGCCGCGCGACTCGTTTGAACAGGGGCTGCGCGCCGTGATCGGCAAGAGCGCCTTTCACAGCGGCCCGGCGCTCATGACCAACGCCGTCGTCGCCGGCTTCGCCGCCCTGACCGGCAAGAACGGCGTCGTCGACGAAGCCGCCGTGCACCAGACCGGGTCCTTTGCCTCGGGCCTCTACCTGCGCATCGCCCAGGGGCTCGGCGACCAGGCGCTGAACAATCGGGCGCCGGGCGACCCGCTGCAGGGCCGCACGGGCCGCGGGCAAAAGCTGGTGGGGCTCGACGACGCCACGGTCGCCCGCGTCGGCCGCGGCTTCGACCTCGACCCCATCCTCGAACGCATGCCCGCCTTTCACGCCGTCACAGACGCACTCATCGGCGACCGGCAGCCGCTGAAGGGCGTCAAGGTCGTGTGCATCCAGCACTTCATGCCGACCTTTGGCGGCGTGCTGCAGGCCCTCGAGCAGGCCGGCGTCGAGCGCGGCGACATGCGGCTCATCGGCAAGAGCTACTCCACCGTCGACGAGATGTACGCCTGGCTGGTGGGCCAGGGCTACGCCGTCGACAAAGGCAGCATCGGCGGCAGCGCCAGCTCGGTCGAAGAGAAGCTCGTCGAGGCCGCCCGCGGCGCGCTCGAAGAGCTGTTCGACGGCGTCGACCCCACGACGTCGCCGCAGCGGTTCCTGCTCGCCGACGACGGCGGCAAGCTGCTCTACGCGCTGCACAAATACTTTCCGCAGTACGCGCCGCTGTGCGCCGGCTTCGAGCAGACCGCGCGCGGCATCCAGGTGCTCGACAAGATGGTCGCCGACGGACAGCCGGTCCTCTGCCCGGTCATCAACATGGCCCACAGCCAGCTGAAGAACGACAGCGAGATCCCTCTCATCGGCGAGAACGTCGTCTTTGATTCCTTTGCCTATCTCGACGAGCTGCAGCTGCCGAAGCCCAAGACGGCCACGGTGCTCGGCTACGGCCCGGTCGGCGAGCAGGTGGCCCGGGCCCTGAAAGCCCGCGGCGTCGACGTCGTCGTCTACGACCCTGACCCCGCGCGGCAGGCCCGGGCCGCCGCCGCCGGCCACAGCGTGCAGCCGCGCGACGTGGCCATCGGCGCTTCTGACCTCGTCGTCGGCTGCACCGGCCGCGGCGCCCTCTCGCTCGACGACTACCCGCAGCTGAAGAACGGCGCGGTGCTCGTGAACGGCGCCTCGGGCAACCACGAGATGGGCATGGAAGAATTCGGCCAGGCCGGCCGCTGGTTCCGCGAGATGGCCTTTGAGCCCGAGCGAATGATGGTGCGAAACGGCGAGGTGTCGGCGCTGTTTGGCGGACGGCGCGTCACCCTCGGCACCGGCGACCTCGGCGCCTCCTCGCAGCACCGCATCCTGAAAGACAAGCGCACCGGCAAAGAGGCCCTGGTGCTGCGCAGCGGCCACGTCGTGAACCTCGGGCGCGACCTGCCGCCCGAGTTCATCCAGATCACCCGCGCCCTGGTGCTCGCCAGCCTGTTGCAGGCATCGCAGACGAAGCAGCCGGGCGTCGTCGACGTCGACGCCGGCGTCCAGTCCACCATCCGCGCCGCCGTCGACGCCGACCTGTTGCGCCAGGGTCTCTCGTGGCAGCGGCCCGACTTCACGACGCTGCGCAGCTGGGACCTCTAGCCCTAACGCTTGTTGGGGCGGGCCACGTCGACGTCGTCGTCTTTGATCTGGCGGGTCTGCACCGCGGTGCCGGTGCTCCAGTCGACGCCGATCAGGCCCTTGGGCGAGCGCTCGATCAGGCGGGCCACGTCGGGCACCCTGTAGTGGTTTCCTTCTTTGGCGATGATCCCTTCATCGGACCACAATGACAGCGTTCTCGTGACCGATTTCTTCACCACACCGAGGTCCGCCGCCAGCTGCTCGTGGGACAGGCGGGTGGCGATGCGCACGCCGGCGCCGGTGTCTTCGCCGTAGACACGCAGGTACGACAGCAGCAGGTGGGCCAGTCGCTCGGGGACGGTCAAGAAAGCCAGGGCCCGCTCGTTCTGGGTGGCGATGAGGAAGCGCGCCGAAGTGTCGACCAGCACCTGGCGCATGAACGCCGGCTCGTCGTCGAGCAAACGCAAGAACGCCGCCTTTGGCAGACAGAAGCAAACCGCTTCTTCGACACAGATGCAGTCTTCTGTGTGGCAGTGGTCTGTGAGGATCTGCATCTCGGCCCAGGCCGCGGGCGCGGCAAAAATCTTGACCGTGACCTCGAGCCCGGAGGCGCTGGCGTAGAAGACGCGCACCGACCCCCGCAGCAGCAGCCAATAGAAAGCGACGTCGTCGCCCTCGCGGGTCAGGTGCTGGCCGGGCGCGAAGCGCTGCACCCGCCCCGCCGCCCACACCGCCGCCCGCGCTCCCGGTGAGAGGGAGGCAGTGACGGGGTGGGCCGCGAAGCGGGCGGAGAGGTCGGCGCGGCTCGAGAGCTCGCTCATGCGGCGGCAGCATCGCCGAAAGCCGGCTGGCCGCGCATTCCGGGTGAAGGGCCGTGCGGCCGGTGCGCGCGTTTCCCGCTCCCGCTTCTGGCGTGGCGGGGAACAAACCCACCGCGATCAGCTCTCGATGCAATAGGTGCCGACGGCATTTCCGACTTCTTCACAGTCCCAGAATGTCGGGCAGTCGGCAAACGAATCACAGCGCTTCGTGCAGTAGCCGAAGTCGGTCTGGTTGCCATCGTCATCGGTGCCGAACAGGCAGGTGTTGTTGCTGCACTCGCCGTTGTCCTGGCAGGTGGCGCCGGTGTCGTCGGTGGGCTCGTCCGGCGGCGGCGGCGGCGGGCCGTCGTCGTTGCCGTCGTCGTTGCCGTCGTCGTTGCCATCGTCGTTGCTGTCGTCGTCGCCGTTGCCGTTGTCGTCGCCGTCGTCGTTGCCGTTGTCGTCGCCGTCGTCGTTGCTGCCATCGGTGGGCGGCAGGGTCGGGCCCGGCAGGCAGGAGACCGCCAGACCGAGGGTGATC
>JBKJNL010000947.1:0-2655 GCA_046593615.1 Myxococcota bacterium
GCCGCGGGGTGCTACGACCCCACAGCTCGCGCATCTGACTGCGTGACGTCGTCATCGCCGTCGAAAGAAGAGGCCCCATGCTGGATCTGCTCGAAACCGCGCTCGCGAAGCGCTCCGGTGCCTGGCTCGAGCTGCGCCTGCACGATCGCCGATCGCGCTCGATCCTCGTCGAAGACGGCGTCCTCGAAGGCGCCCGCGCCACCCGCCACTGCGGCGTCGGTGTGCGGGCCTTTGTCGACGGCGCCTGGGGCTTCGCCTCGACCAGCGTGTTGACCGACGTCGCGCTGTTGCGGGCCATCGACGCCGCCGTGCTCGCCGCCAAAGCCGCCTCGAAGGGGCGGACGAAGAAGGCGCCGGCGCCGGCACCGGTCAATTTCCAGAACGGCCGCTATACGAGCCCGGCCCGCCAGCCGCTGTCGTCGATGTCGCTCGAAGAGAAGATCGACCTCGTCACCCGCACCGACGCCGCGGCCAAGAACGCCGGCGTGCGCATCACCTCGACGTCGTGCCGCTACGTCGAGATGGTCGATGAGAAGTTCATCGTCACCTCCGACGGCGCGCGCATCCACATCGAAGACCAGAAGCCCGAGCTGCGCGTGCAGGCGGTCGCCTCGCTCGAAGGCGAGCTGCAGTCGGCCGTCGAAGCCGCGGGCCACACCGGCGGCTTCGGCGACCTGTTCGCGCGCCGCTCCGCCGAAGAGATGGCCCTGCGCGCCGCGCAGACGGCGACCGACCTGCTGCGCGCCGGCTACGTCGACGGCGGCAAGAAGCAGGTCATCCTGGCCCCCGACGTGGTCGGCCTGCTCGTGCACGAAGCCATCGGCCACACCGTCGAAGCCGACTTCGTGCTCGCCGGATCGGCGGCCGCCGGCAAGCTCGGCAAGCAGGTGGCCAGTGACCTGGTGACCCTGTGTGACTCGGGCCATTCAGAATACATCGAAGGCGCCGGCGGCGTGGTCCTCGTCGACGACGAAGGGGTGCCTTGCCAGAAGGTGACCATCATCGAAAATGGTATCCTGAAAAGCTACCTGCACAACCGCGAGACCGCCCAGCTGTTCGGCGTCGCGCCGACTGGCAACGCCCGCGCCTTTGAGTTCGACAACGAGCCACTGGTGCGCATGCGCAACACGTACATCGCGCCCGGCATCACGCCGCTGCCGCAGATGATCGGCGAGACCGACGACGGCTGGCTGCTCGTCGGCGCCAAGAACGGGCAAGCCGACGCCAACGCCGAATTCATGTTCGTCGTCGGCGAGGCCTACCCCATCAAAGACGGCAAGCTCGGTCCGCTGCACCGCGGCACCACCATCACCGGCGACGCCTTTGAAGTGCTGAAATCCGTCGACCGCGTCGGCGACGTCTTTGCGTGGGAGCTCGGCTCCGGCTTCTGCGGCAAGGGCCAGCCGGCCAAGGTCGACGCCGGTGGCCCGCACATCCGCTGCATGGCCACCCTCGCCGGCAACGCCCCCGAGAAAGCGTGAAAAAGACGATGACGACGACGAAAGCGACCTCGGCTTCGACCGCGACCGTACCGACGACGTTGCCGACCAGGGCCGACGGCGAAGGCAAGACCAGCATCAGCCAGATGGACCTGCTCGACGTCTGCGAGGTGCTCACCAAGCGCGCCGTCAAGAAGGGCGCGTCGCAGGCCGAGGTCTGGGGCGAGCACATCACCGCCACCAGCGTGAGCATCGAGCAGAACGAGCTCAAGGGCGCCTCGGTGGCCGAGCACGAGGCCTTTGGCATCCGCGTCATGGTCGGCAAGAACAACGAACAGCGCATGGGCTTTGCCTATGTGAACCGCAAAGACGCGGCCTCGCTCGACGAAGCCATCGACGACGCCATCGCCATTGCCCGCGCGTCGCCCCCCGACGTCGCCAACGACCTCGTCGACCCCCTGCCCATCCGCCCCATCGGCGGCCTGAACGATCCGCGCATCGCCCAGCTCACCGCCGACGACGCCGTCTCGCTCGCCCGCCGCTTGATCGACGCCGCGCGCACCGACAAGCGCGTGTCCATCGACAGCGGCAGCGTCGGCGCGAGCTTCGGCCAGAGCGCCATCGCCACCACCCGCGGCATCCGCGTCGCGGGCAACGACGCGGCGGTCACCTGGGGACTGTTCGGCATGGCGCTCGGCAAGAATGGCGAGGTCGGATCGTTCGACCACGTCTTTGACGCCGCCCGCACCGTCGACGACCTCGAAGGCCGGTCCACCGGAGGCACCGGCGGTGTCGAGGCCGCGGGCAAGCGCTTCGCCGAACAGGTGCTCGCGCTGTTAAAGGCGCGCAAGGGGCAGAGCTTCAGCGGCCCGGCTCTGTTTTCGCCCGATGCCTTTGAAGAGATCTTCATCGGCGCCATCCTCGACGGCGTCGACGGCGACAACGTGCTCAAGGGCAAGAGCCGCTTGAAGAACAAGCTCGGCGAGCAGATCGCCAGCAAGGGCTTCCTGCTCGTCGACGACGGCACCCGCCCCGGTGCGCTCGGCTCAGAGCCCTTCGATCGCGAGGGCCTGCCCCACCGCCGCACGGTCATTGTCGGCGACGGCATCCTCCATCATTTTTTATATGATGGAAAATCTGCCAAACGGGCCGGCAAACGACCCACGGGCCACGCCCAGGGCTCGGCCCGGTCGATCCCCGGCATCGGCACCACCAA
>JBKJNL010001006.1:0-7128 GCA_046593615.1 Myxococcota bacterium
CGTGCAGGACGACGTCGTCTCTGCCTGGGTATTTGAATGAAACATTCTTGAATTCAATTGTATTGAGTCCGGCGCCGCGCGGTGGCGACAACGCGGGCACCACCCGGGCCTTTTCGCCGTCGGCCTCGACGGCCAGGTAGTCGAACAGGTTCGACATGAAGAGCGCGTCCTCGACCATGCTGCCGACGGCGGTCAGGATGGCCTGGAAGGCACCCTGGCCCTGGCGAAAGGCGGCGAGCGCAAAGGCCATGTCGCCCAGCGTGATGCTGCCGCGGGCGGCGCTGTCGGCGACCCAGGCGTAGCAGGCGTAAAAGGCGCCGACGGCGAACAGGCCGAGCGACGTGCCCCACAAGGCGCGGCGGCGCGCCAGGCGGCGATCCTCGTCGACGATCTTGTCGAACAGCGCCGTGAAGCGGCCGAGCACCAGCGGGCCCAGTCCAAAGGTCTTCACCTCTTTGACGGTGGTGTCGCGGGTCAAGACCCACTCGAGATAGTTGAGCCGACGCCCTTCGGGCGCGCGCCAGGTCATCACGCGGAAGCTCTCGCCGGCGAAGCGCAGCTCGGCGATGAACGACGGCACGGCGGCGACGACGAGAATCAGCAGCGCCCACGGCGCCAGCGTGATGATGAGCGCCGCGTAGGTCGCCAGCGTCAGCACGTTCTGGATGACGCCAAACACCTCGAGCACGAGGCTCAGCGGCCGCGTGTCGGCCTCGCGCCGGGCGTTCTGCATCTTGTCGTAGAGGCTCGAGTCTTCGAAGTGCCGCAGCTCGAGAGTCAGGGCTTTGTCGAGGACACGGACGCTGAGCGAGCGCTTCAGGCGCGCGCCGATCGACTCGCGCACCAGCCAATGCGTGCGTTGGATGATGGTCTGCAGCACCACGAGCCCCAGCTCGGCACCGACGGCCCACATCACGTTTTCGCGGGCGGCGGCCCCTTCAGGGAGCCCGGCGGTCTGCTGGGCGGTGACGACGCCGTCGACGATGAGCTTGGCCACCCAGGCGATGGCCGCCGGCACGAGCGCCGAGACGAGCGTAAAGGCGAGCAACAGCGAGACGGCGACGGGAGCGGCCGCCCACAACAGGCGCATCGTCGGCGGGATGTGCTTCACGACCAGCAGCAGCTGGTCGAGACGATCACGCATCGTCTTTGGAGCCTCCTCCTTCTTTTTCTTGCGCGTCGCCATGGCGCGTCAGATGCGTTGTGTCTGTCGTCGTTGCAACGCTGCCCGGCGCCTGAGGCGAGGCGAACTCACGGCCGGGCTTCGACGGGTCCGACGGTGACGAGTTGATCGAGCGTGCTCCGGGCCTCGGCGCGGGTGAACGCGGCGCCGCGGGGGCTGTTCGAGATGCGCAGCTCGTCGATCGAGCCGGTAAAGACGTTGGCCAGCATCTGCGAGGTGCCGATGTCGATGAAGCGGGACTGGAACGGCACGATGGCGACGTTGCTTTCGACGATGAACACGCCGTCGATGAAGATCTTGACGTTGCTGGCGGTCCAGCTGACGGCGACGTGGTTGAAGGCGTTGCGGTCGAGCACGCCGCCGGCGGCGAGGACGAAGGTGGGCGTCGCCGGGCGCGCCGGGTTGGTCGGCATCGAGACGCCGAGGGCGCCGTCGACGTTGCCGGAAGTCTGACCCACCGTGAGATGCAGCGAGCGCTGGTCGAAGCCGAAGCTGCAGGTGGCGACGTTGGGGTCGCAGTTGCCCTGGCCGTCGGCGTAGAAAAAGATCATGCCGTCGCCCATGGCGCCGCCGCCGGTGCGCCGGCCGACCACGAGCGAGACTGAGCCCGTCGACGTGTTGATGCCGAAGTTGCTGTTGTTCGACAGGTCGCCGTCGTCGTCGAGGACCATGAATTTGTTGGCGCCGCTCAGGTCGACGCCGTTGTCGACGAGGGCCGGGCCGGCGGAGACGTCGAACCCGCTGCCGGCCCCGACGATGTCGGTGTTGCGTCCCGTGCGGGCCTCGGTGCCCTCGGCGTTCTCCATGTGGAACGCGGCGTTGTAGGCCGAGAAGGTCTGGCCGCCGGCGCTGGTGTCGTTGTCGTTGGCTGCGCCGTAATACATCCAGATGTGGTCGCGCTCGGTCCGCGGATTGAAGCGCGGGATCTTCACCCAGAAGGTCGCCTTGTTCGCCGCAAAGACGACGCGCTCATGGCTCAACAAGATGGGCGGGCCCGCGGCTCGCTGGTCGAAGAAGCGCACGTCGCGCCCGTTCTGCTGGAAGTCGGTGAAGTCGACATTGGTGCCGTCGAGCTTCACGAGCACCGCCAGGTCGTCGACGTCGGCGTCGGGCGCGAACGGGTCGCAGAGGCTGAGCGGGATGCGAAAGGCGAAGTTGAGGTTGGCCCATTCAGGGGGCGGGACGTCGCCGCAGAATTCGAAAAAGACCTCCGGCGGTTCGCCCTCGCCTTCGCCTTCGCCTTCGCCGCCGGGTGCTTCGCCTTCGCCTTCGCCTTCGCCTTCGCCGCGTTCGCCTTCGCCGTCGCGTTCGCCTTCGCCGTCGCCTTCGACGCCGCCTTCGCCCTCGCCGACGAGCTCGCCTTCGCCGCCGCCGACCGGCTGGCCTTGACAGAAGCCCGAGACGCATTTCTGGCCGTCGCTGCAGCCGTCGTCGTCGTCGCAAGGGGTCACGGAGCCGGCCGCGAACAGCGTGCAGCCGGACATGCCGAGCGCAAACGAGAGGACCGCGACCGACCGATGGGGCAGGAACCAACGCATTCCGGGATAGTAGCCGGCGGAGGACGGGATGCGCTGCCTCCGTCGTCGGGGGGATGATAAGAGCAGCACTCTCGCCCTCCGCGCTTCTCTCTCGGTCGAGCAAAAAGATTTGAAAGACGTTCACGGCAAGGTGCAGGGCCTCAAGGCCAGCCAGCTCCGTCGGCTTGAGCGGCTCCAGCAGCGCAGCGGCAGCTCCAAGGCCGTCTGTGAGCCCGCGCTCGCCCGGGCGCTCACCGAGTGTTGTGTCGACCTGGGCCGCATGGTGGGCGTGCTGATGGACCGCCGCGGCGGCGTCTCTGACGTCGTCGTCGGCGAGCCGACCCGCTTGTACCTGCCCGACATCGGCCGCCTGCGCGCCGGTCCGGGTCGCCTGCGCGGTCTGCGTCTGGTCGTGGCCCGGCCGCAGCCAAAGGATCCGAAAAAAGCCTGGGGGGTCGATCAAGATCTTCTCACCGATCTCGAGCGCTTGAAGCTCGATGCGGTCGTCGAGATCGAGGCCCGCGAAGGCGGCGACGACGACGGCCTGCCCGGCCGCGTGGCGGTGGCGACGGTGCTGCCGGTGTCGCGCGCGTTGCTGGGTGAGCAAGGTGAGCAGGGTGAGCACGAGCGCACGCGCACCGAGCACTGGCGCAGCATCCACGAGGCCGCGGCGATGGACTTCGGCGCGACCGTCGAGGCCCTTGAAGCCGAGCTGGCCCAGACCATCCAGAGCACGCGCGACGCCGGCCCCGGTGAACGCGACGTCGCCGTCCTCGTCGGCGTCTACCACCTGCCCACGCGCAAAGAGGCGCAAGACCGCATGGACGAGCTCAAAGAGCTCGCGGCGACCGCCGGCGTGCGCGTCGTCGACGAGGTCGTGCAGTACCGCCGTCTCAGCAACGGCGACCCCGACGTCACCTCCTTCGTCAACGACCCGAAGTACGTCGTCGGCAAGGGCCGTCTGGAAGAAATTTGTCTGGCCGCGCTGCACAAGGGCGCCGAGCTGGTCATCTTTGACGGTGAGCTCACGCCGTCGCAGATGAACGCCATCACCGACGTCACCGACCTCAAGATCGTCGACCGCACGATGTTGATCCTCGACATCTTTGCCCACCGCGCCAAGAGCCGCGAAGGCCGCATGCAGGTCGAGCTGGCGCAGCTGCGCTACTCCGTGCCGCGCCTCGCCAAGAAACAAGAGGGCCTGTCGCGGCTCACCGGCGGCATCGGCGGGCAGGGGCCTGGCGAGACCAAGCTCGAGATCGATCGCCGCCGCGCCAAGGAGAAGATCACGCGGCTCGAACGCGAGATCGATCAGTTCTCCCGCGATCGCCAGCTTCGTCGTCGTCGTCGCGACGAGCGCAAGGTGCCGATCATCGCGATCGTCGGCTACACGAACGCCGGCAAATCGACGCTGCTGAACCGCCTCACGGGTTCCGACGTCTACGCCGCCGATGAGCTGTTCGCGACGCTCGACACGACGTCGCGGCGGCTGCGCTTTCCCGCCGAGCGCGAGGTGGTGCTGACCGACACCGTCGGCTTCATCCGCGATCTGCCCGAGCCGCTGGTGAACGCCTTTCGCGCCACCCTCGAAGAGCTCCACGAGGCCGACCTGCTGCTGCACGTCGTCGATGGCCAGGATCCGCTGCGCCACAAGCACGTCGACGCCGTCATGCGCGTCCTCGACGAGCTCGGGCTGCTGGCCACGCCGCGCCTGCTGGTGCTCAACAAGGGCGACGACAAGCGGTCCGGGAAGCACGCCGACAGACGCGCCGACGGCACCGCTCAGAGGGTCACCGACAGGGCCGCCGACCACCGAAGCGGCGACGAAGCAGGCGACGAAGCAGACGACGACGTCGAAGCCCGACGCCTGGGTGCTGTGCGCGTGTCGGCGCTCACCGGCGACGGGCTGCCCGTGCTGGTGAACCGCATGGCCGACCTGCTCTGGCAAGAAGAAGTGGTGCGACGTCGTGAGCTGTGGGCGCCGTCGATCCCGCCCGCCGAAGCCCGCGAAATCAATGACGAAGCTTTCCCGGTCGACGTGCGTTCCTACCGGTGAGCAAAGGATTCGGCCGTCTCTGCGGACGGTCCCGGGGCCTGTTACGTTGACGTCAGGTGGTTCGCTTCAGAGCGCGCCGCGCCGGCACTGCCATCGAGGCCTTTGCTTCGGTCGTGGGGGCGGCGGCGACGGCTTGGTCGCAGAGCCAGGAGGCTGAAAATGGAGAGCGCGGTCGGGGTTCGTACCGTCGGGATGCTGCAGAACGATTCGCTGCGTGGCCCGGTCGCGCTGCGTCTCCTCGAGAGCCTGATCGGCCTGCCCGCTGACGCCGACGGCGTCGGCACCGCCACGCTGGTCGACGGCAACGCGCTGTTGTCGCGCTCGAAGCTGCCGCCCGTCGTCGGCAACGCCTCTGACGCGTCGCGGTTGTCAGTGCTCGTGGGCACACCGAAGGGGCGCGCGGCGGTCGTGCAGATCGGCACCACCCGCGAGCTGCGCCCCACCGGCATCGACCCCACGCAAAACCTCGGCCCGTTCCGGGCCCGCAACTACGCGGCCGCTGTCGTCGGCGGGCCCCAAGACGCCGACGTCGCCGCCGCCCTGCGCGAGCGCCTGGTGGCCTCGCTGCCCGACTTTCTGCGCCGCTGCGTCTCGGGCCAGACCGAGGCCGAAGCGTTCTTCCTCGCCGTCCTCGCCAGGCTGCACAGCAAAGGCGTTCTCGACGCCGCCCACGAAAACGGCGCGGCTTTGCTCGAAGCCGTTCGCGCCGTCGACAACGAAGTCGGCGACCTGTCGCCGCGCCAGGTGACCCTCACCAACGGCGTCGACGTGTTGCACGTGGCCCGCGGGCTGCCGTCAGCGGTCGTCTCCGTCGCCGGCCTCCCCGAGGACGTCGCTGGCGCGATCTCGCCGATGTTCACCGACTCCTCGACGGCCCGGGAGCGCAACCGCCGCTACCGTGGCGTCTTTGCCCTCGGCGCTCTCGACGTGAGCCTGAAGGCCCAATCCCGCATGCCGCCGGGGACGACGCTGCAGGTGTTGCCCGACGAGGCCGCCGTCCTCGTCGCCCGCGACATCTCGATCAAGATCCTCTGACCTGAGCTCCGCAATTTGCGGCCGATCGCGCCCGGCGTGACCGCGCTCGAGGTTGATGACGGCGACGTCGGTCGCAGATTCGTCGGCCGACCCTCGCGACCGCTTGTGGCGAGGCCCGGGCGACGGTACCCACCGCATCTGTGACCGAGCCGGTGAGAGTCCTTGTCGTCGACGACTCCGCCACCATTCGCCGGGTGGTCGGATCGGTCTTGCAGCGCGCTGGCCACGAGGTCGCCACGGCCGAATCGGGTGAAGCGGGGCTGCGCGAGATCAAAGGCTTCGCGCCCGACATCATCCTGCTCGATTTCATCATGCCGGGCATGAACGGCTACCAGTTCCTGAAGCGGCTCGACGTCGAGCGCGTCGGCGATCAAGAGATCCCCGTGGTGTTGATGTGCACGCGCGGCGACCAGGTGCCCGCCGTCGACGGCAACCTGCGCGCGGTCGGTGTCGTCGACGTCATCAGCAAACCGTTTTCGCCCGAGGCGCTGCTCGCGGTCGTCAACCACAGCCTAGAGAAGCACGGACGCCGGCGCAGCAGCCGCGACACCACACGCGTCGTCGCTGCCTTTGCCTCCATCGCGCCCGCCGCCGCCGACGTCAGCGTCGACGACATGCTCTACCCGCCGTCTTTCGCCGCCGAGGACTTCGCCGAACGCACCGTGCCCTTGTCGATGGACCACCTGGCCCGCACCCACTCCGGCGACGGCCTGCCGGAAGAGACCCGCACTGGCAGCGGTCCGATAAAGGCGCCGATCAAGAGCGTCGCCGTCGTCGTCAACGCCGGCCTGTTGCTGCCGGCGGGCTTCGCGCTGTGTGGCGATCTCACCGTCATCGCGCTGCCCGACGTGCTGCAGCTGCTGAAGTTCCAGGGCCAGACCGGCCTCTTGCTCGTCGACGCCGGCGGCCTGCGCTTCGAGATGGGCCTCGAGAACGGCACGGTGGTTTCGCTGCACGCCCGCGATCCCGATGGCTCGCCCGCCCGCCGCGGCGACCACTTGATCGGCCGCTATTTCGTCGCCGCCGGCCTCGTCGACGACGTCACCCTCGAGACCCAGCTGGCGCTGCCGGGCCGCAATCCGATCGGTGAGCGGCTCGTGGTCGCTGGCTTGATCACGCCCGAGCAGCTGCGCCGCGCCGTCGGTGAGCAGACGCAAGACCTGATGGTCGAGCTGCTGCGCGCGCGCCGTGGCGTGTTCGCCCTCGAGGCCGGGCCCGCGCACCTGCCCGATTGCGTCGTGCGGCCCGGCTGGGTCGTCGACCACCTCATGTTCGAGGCCCTGCGCCAGGTCGACGAGTGGGCCGTCATCGAGAGCGAGGTGCCGTCGTTCGAGGCC
>JBKJNL010000360.1:0-6655 GCA_046593615.1 Myxococcota bacterium
GCCTGCGCCGACTCCTGCATGACGTCGCCGGGCTTGCCGGTGCTCATGACCTTGCCGCGGCCCGGGGTGACTGAGACCTCGGTCATCAGCATCTCGCCGCCGAACTGGGTCCAGGCCAGGCCATTGGTGACGCCAATCTGGTCGACGCTGTCTTTGTCGTGCCGCTGGAAGCGTTCGGTGCCCAGGTAGTCGCGCACCTTGGACGCCGTCACCTTGAGCTCCTGGCCCTCGAGGCGGGCCCGCAGCGCGGCCTTCTTTGGATCGTTGCCGGTCTGGCCGCTCCGCGCCTCGGCGGGGACACCTTCTTCGGCGCCCCCTTCTCCGGCGCGCAACGAGGCCGCCACTTCTTCGGCGTCGTTGGTGGCGTCGATGGGGGGGCCTTCGTCGGTCTCGGCCTCCGACGTCGCCGGCTCGACCTTCTTTTTCGACTTCGACGCCTTTGCGCCGTCAGCAGCGGCGACCCCGGTCCCAGGCGTCGCGGTCACTGCCGGCGCCGTCACAGGGGCCACGGCCGGCACGGACACCGGCGCGTCTTCGCCGACGCGCTTCAACAGCTCGATGGCGGCCTTGCGGGCGCAGGTGCCGATCTCGCGCTCGAGGTTTCGCACCCCGGACTCGCGGGTGTAGCCATGGATGATCTTCTTGATGGCCCCGTCGTCGAAGTTCACCCGCGCGCCCGAGGTCTGCACGCGGTTGGCGGCCATCACCGCGGCGGCGCCCAGGCCGTAGAGGAGCGGTGCTTCCATGTCGCCGGCGTACTTGGCCAGGCCGTTGGCCTCGAGCTGCTTGGGAATCAAGTATTGCTTGCTGATCGAGAGCTTCTCGATATCAGTGTAGCCAGAAAGGCGGATGATCTCGAGACGATCTTGCAGGGGGCCGCTGATGCCGGACAGCGAATTCGCAGTACAGATAAACAGCACCTTGCTGAGGTCGTAGTCGAGGTCGAGGTAGTGGTCGACAAAGGTGCTGTTCTGCTCGGGATCGAGGACCTCAAGCAGCGCTGCGGCCGGGTCACCGCGGAAGTCCGTCGACATCTTGTCGATCTCGTCGAGCAGCAAGACCGGGTTGCTGGTGCCGGCGCGCTTGAAGCTGGCGATGATCTTGCCGGGCAGGGCGCCGATGTAGGTGCGTCGATGGCCGCGAATCTCGGCTTCATCTCGTACACCGCCCAGCGAGAGCCGGACGAATTCACGGCCCGTTGAACGGGCGATCGATTTGGCCAACGACGTCTTGCCGACGCCCGGAGGGCCAACGAGACAGAGGATGGGACCTTTCATGCGGTCGACGAGCTTCTGCACAGCGAGATGCTCGAGGATGCGCTCTTTCACCTTCTCGAGACCGAAGTGGTCTTCGTCGAGGATCCGCTCGGCGGTGGCGATGTCGATGGGGTCTTCACTGTATTGTTTCCAGGGCAGGCCGGCGACCCAATCCAGATAAGAACGGACCACGGTGGCCTCGGCCGACATCATCGACATCATGCGCAGCTTCTTCAGCTCGCGGGCCACGCGCTCGCGGGCCTCGTCGGTGAGGGGCTTCTTCGACAGCCGCTGCTCGAGGTCGTTCAGCTCGTTCTTGAACTCGTCTTGCAAGTCGTCACCACCTCCGCCGCTGCCGGCGTTGTTCTGCGGGGGCGTCGTCGTCGTCGCGTCGCGCTGCTGGTCGGGGCGCTTGTTGAAGCGGCCACGCACCTTGCGCTGCATGCGCACGACCTCGCACTCGGCGTCGATGAGCTCGATGAGGCGGCGCACGCGGGTCTCGACGCTCATCTGCTCGAGCAGGGCCTGCTTGTCTTGCGGACGGATGGGCACGTAGCCGGCGATGACGTCGGCGCGACGGCCGGGGTGCACGATCTCGGCGACGTTCTTGGGCACCTCGGGCTGCAGGCGCTTCGAGAGCCGGGCGAACTCTTCAAACGTAGCCATGAGCCTGGGCATCAGGTCGGCGACGACTTCGGCGGAGGGTTCTTCTTCGAGGTGGGCGATGCGCTCGACCTCGACGACGAAGGGCTCGACGCCCTGGCCCTCGAGCTTGATGCCGGCCTCTGATGCGGGCACGAAGCGCTTGATGCGGGCCCGCTCTTCGCCGGCCACCAACACCTTCATCATCGAGTTCTGCAGCGGCAGCAGGGTGCGCACGACGCCGATGGCGCAGATGGCGTGGATGTCGTCGGTGCCTGGCTCTTCGGCTTTGGCCGTTCGCTGGGCGCTGAGGACGATGCGGCGCTCGGCGGGACCGGTGGCGCGGATCGCGGCCTCGAGGGCGGCCACCGAACGCGGCCGTCCGACGAACAAGGCCTGCAGGCTCTCGGGGAACACCACGATGTCGCGGAGGGGGAGCAGCGGGAGGAAGAGCGAGGAAGACAAAATGGGCTCCACTGCAGAGGGCTCGATCCGCCGGACCCGATCGGTCTGGGCGGGTTCGTCGCGTCTCCCCGTATACGCAGACGCGTACGCACAGAGCGACGACGACGACGACGCTCAAGCATCTTCGCCACCACCCGGGTGTGACGCAAGCGCAAGCACGACGTCATCCGTGATCCATTCAACCGTTCAGCAGGTCGTCAGGACGCGTGACCCGATCAGTGTGCGCCGAAATCGCCGGCGCCGCCGGTGTGTCCGGTCGCTCTCGCAGCGCTCGTCGGTTTCGGGGCCGGGGCGCGTCAGGGCAGGCGAACCAGCCCCAGCTCGCGGCCGGCGCCGCAGCCGTCGCACACGCCCATGACCTCCGACATGCCGAGGGTGGCCACCAACAGCCCGACGCGGACGAGGGCGCCGATGGTGTCGCCCTCGATGCGCGCGCAGCTGGCGATGCCCGCGTCGTCGCAGGCGCAGGTGGGCTGCTCGAGAAACGGCATGCCACACGAGGGGCCGGCAAAGACGCCGCCGGCCATCCGGAACAGCACGCCATCTTTGGCAACGACGCGCTCGGTGCGGGTGCGGTCGCCGTCGATGATGTGCACGTCGGCGACGCGAAAGCCGTCGGCGATGGCCTCGTCTTGCACGATGATGACGACGTCGGCGGGCGGGGACTGCTGGTCCTTCTTGGGGCCTGTGCCCCGTGCCGGTCGGGGCGGGCCGCTCCGCACCCGGCGCTCGGTGACGCCGGGCGGCCCCTCGGTGCGCGCGAACGAGAGCACCGCGCCCTTGACCAGCGGCAGGAACGGCGGCGACGTGTCGGCGACGGCGCGGAACCGCAGCGGAGCCACCACGCGCACCGGCCCGTGGCGGGCGACGGCGGTGGTCTGGTGCACGCCGGGCGCGTCGGCGCTGAGCGCGGCGCGGACGTCGAGCAGGTTCCAGGCGGCGACGTCGCTGGCCGGAAAGGCCACGCGCTGCTCGCCGAGCACGCCGAGCAGCACCGGCTGCTTCACGCCCAGCTGCCACCACGTCGTCGGCGCCAGCGCCCGCGTGCGCCCGACCTGCACCTCGGGCAGCACGTCGTCGTCGAGGGGGCCGCCTCCTGCTGCGCGGCTGTCTGGGGCGTCTGGGGCCGCGAGGTCCTGCCCGGCGAACACCAGGTGCGGCAGCGGAAACGCCTGCTGCAGCGCTCTGACAAACGTGCGCCGCTGCTGCTGCGCCTGGGCGATGGCGCCGGCGCCGACGACAAAGGCAGCAACGCCGACGACCGTGGTGGCCACAGCGATGCGGCGGGGCGCGGTGAAGAACGACAGCGGCACGAGCGAAAGCAGCGCGCCGCAAGCGAAGCCGGCGACGCCGACAACGACGCTGCCCGCGGTGACGCGCTCGAACAGACCGGGGACCCAGCTGGCGATGCGGCCGACGACGATGGGCGACGCCAGCAGCGCGATGGCGGCGCCGATGGTGCCGGTCGCGACGGCGGCCAGCAGGAACGGCCGGCGATCGGGTCGGGCCAGCCGCGCGAGCACCACAGCGACGACGACGGCGACGACGATGACGGGCACGAGATGCTGCGTCTGCTCGACGCCGGCCAGGGCCGAGACGTCGACGATGACCTGGTGCCCATCAAGGGTCGCAGAGAGCTCGTCGGTCGCCATCGCCCCAATCTACCGGAGTCGACCCCCGCCCCGCCTGTCAGCCGGAGCGGAACCGGCGGGCAAGCCTTCTTCATGCGCAGGGGAAGATAATGAACGGTATTCATGAACCTCACGCAGAGCTTTCATCCCCGCCGCTGAACCGCGGGGCCTATCTCCACATCACATCGCCCAATCACCAGGAGGCCACGTGCATTTGCAGCGCTTCAGCATTTTCTTCGCCACCGTCACCGCCTTCACCGTCTCCTGCACCGGACCAGCCGGAGCAGACGGTCAAGACGGCAGCAACGGCCAGAACGGCGCCAACGGCGTCGCTGGCAGCAACGGCCAGGCCGGCACCAACGGCGTTGATGGCACCGACGGCACCAACGGCACCAACGGCACCAACGGCGTCGATCGCACCCTCGATCCCGCGCTCTCGCCCCTCGAAAAGATGTTCACCGCCCTGGGTGGCCGGGCCGCGGTGGCGGCCGCCGTCGGCTTCTCGGTCGACGCCACCGGTACCCGCTTCGTGGCCGGCGAAGGCTTCGAGCCCGGGGATGAGCCGGCCCAGGCCAACAGCTACACGACGACGACGTCGGTGGACTTGACGCAGGACTTCGCCCGCGTCGACACCGCGCGCACCGTGACCTTCGTCTTTCCGGGCAGCCAGACCTACTCGGAGATCGCCCACGGCGATCTCGGCGTTGTCACCGGCAGCGAGCACGCCTTTCGCATTCCTGGCGCGGCCATGAGCAACGATCGCTCGGCGGCGTTTCGCAAGCAGCTGCTGTTGCTGCAGCCGCTCTTGCTGGCCCGGGCCATCGCCGACGACGACACCATCGTCAGCGACGGCGGCGAAGCCCTCATCGGCCGGCTGCTGCACCACGTGCTGGTGGTCGAAGATCCGGTGGCCCCCATCGAGATCTTTGTCGATGTGCAGACCGGCGAGATCGCCCGCGTGGCGACCGTCGAGAACGACTACCTGCTTCGTGACGTCGACATCGAGGTGCTGTTCCTCGACTGGCAGCCGGGCGCCGACGGCCTGAGCTCGCCCGCCGAAGCGTTCCTCATCAAAGACGGTGAGCTGCTCGTGGCCGAAGACCGCAGCGACTTCGCCGTCGACCCGACCTTCGCGGCGACGTTCTTCGACTTCCCCGCCGGGTCGGTGCCGGTGCCGAGCGCGTCGCTCGCCGATCGCGGTCGCCGCAGCCACCAGTTCCACTACACGCTGCAGGGCTTCGGCTTGCCCACCGACGGCATCGAGCCCGCGTTCACCGTCGTCGAGGTCGCGCCCGACGTGTTCCATTACAAGGGCTTCACGCACAACGCGCTCGTCATCGAGCAGCAAAACGGGCTGGTCCTCGTCGACGCCCCGCTCTACGACGAACGCGCCGACGCCATCCTCGCCGACGTCGCCACCCGCTTCCCGACAAAGGCGATCACGCACGTGGTGGCCTCGCACTTCCACGAAGACCACGTCGCCGGCATCCGCACCGTCCTCGGCAACACCGACGCCGCGCTCGTGGTGGCCGAGAGCACGGCCTCGTTCTGGCGTGATGTGGTGCGCGCGCCGTCGACCATCGTCCCCGATGCCCTGGCCGACGAGCCGCGCGCGGTGACGATCCTGACCGTGCCCACCGACGGTGAGCTGACCCTCGCCGACGCCACCGTGCCGGTGACCCTCTACAACACGCCCAACGTCCACGCCGAAGACCTGCTGTTCGTCCACGTCGAAGGCGCCGACGTCGGCTTCGTCGTCGACGTCTACAGCCCCGGCAACGGTGCCGCGCCGTTCGCCAGCGACGAGTTCCGCGACTCGCTCGTCGACCTCGGCCTGAACACGCCCACCTTGCGCATCGCCGGCGGCCACGGTGGCGCCCTGCACAGCTTCGCCGAGCTCGAAGCCGCCATCGCCGCGCTCGCGCCCTGAGCTGCCGAAGAGAGCGACAGCGGCCGGGTCGTCGACGACGCCCCGGCCGCTTTGCATTTTGCCGGACCGATTCGGTGACACGAGCGCTGACCTTGCATCACGCGACGGGGACGCCATTGCCGCGGCCGTCGGCGCGGTAGGCGCCCATCACCGCCTTGCGAAACAGCCCGCGGAACCAGACGTGGGCGGGGTCGGCGTCGACGGAGGCACCCCAGGCCAGCCGAAACCTGTGGACGATGTCCGGCAGGGGCAACCGGCGCACGACCACCGAGCGAGGGGCGGTGCGCGCGAAGCGGCCGGGCAGGGCGACGACGAGGTCGGTGGCGGCGACGACGCGCAAGGCAGCGGTGAACGACTGCGTGCGCAGGGTGATGTGTCGACGACGGCCGAGGCCCTCGAGGGCGTGATCGACGGGTCCGCCGGCGTGCCCGCGCGGGGCCACCATCACATGCTGCAAGGCGCAGTAGGCGTCGAGGGTCATCGCTTTGCGCAAGGCAGGGTGCCCGCGACGCAAGAGCAGCCGCAGCACATCGTCGAACAGCGGGTCGACGACGATGCCGGCTTCGGTGGTGAGCACCGGACCAAACGCGACGTCGATCTCGCCCGACTGCAGGGCCCGCTCGAGTTGGTCGCCGGCCATGCGGGTGATGACCGACACCAGCGGCGCCTCCACGGCCAGCGTCGTCAACAGCGACGGCAGGGCGGTGTTCTCGAGCAGGTCGTTGCTGCCG
>JBKJNL010000460.1:0-3755 GCA_046593615.1 Myxococcota bacterium
CCGAGCTCGGCGTGCTGTTGCGCAAACGCAGCGCGCGCTTCCCGCTGCTGGTCGACACCGCCGGCGTGCTGGAGCTCTCCACCATCCATCGCGGTGATGGATCGGGGGTGATTCCGACCATGATTGATGGGCCTGAGCCGGCCGGTTTGCTCGACAGCTGGATCGTCGGTGGTGCCGTCACCCTCGCCGATCTCGAGCTGGAGTTGCGCGGCGATGACGCATTTTCACCTGTGGTGCGAATGCTGCGGGTTTTCGCCTCTCGCCAGATCAAAAACCGCGCGACCCTGGCCGGCAACATCGTGACTGCGAGCCCGATCTCAGACATGGCCCCGGTGCTGCTCGCCCTCGGGGCCTGGTGCGAGCTGTCGTCGTTGGCGCAGGGCCAGACCGTGCGGCGCGTGGTGCCCATCGACGGCTTCTTCACGGGCTATCGCAAGACCGTGCTGCGCGACGACGAGGTGCTGACGCGCTTCGTCTTGCCGCGGCCGAAGCCGAACGCGCGCTTCCGCACCTTCAAGGTCAGCAAGCGGCGCGAGCTCGACATCGCCATCGTCTCGGCGGCGTTCCTCATCGAAGAAGACGCCACGCGCGTCGTGACCCGGGCCCGGCTGGCCTTTGGCGGCGTCGCGGCCACGCCGATGCTCGCGCGTCAGGCCATGCAGCTGCTCGTCGGACAGCGGGTCGCCGACGTGTCCGATCGCGTCCGCGAATTCCTGGCGACGACGTTTCAGCCGCTGAGCGATGTGCGCGCCGGCAAGGGGTTCCGGGAGGGCCTGGTGCCGTCGCTGTGGGACCGCTTCGTCGACAACGTCCACGACGAAGCCCACGACGGCGACCTCGGCTACGACGTCGGCGCCCCCTGGCCCGGCGCGCCAGGCGGGCAGATCGACGTCAGCCGATCGCTGCACCACGAGAGCGCCGTCGGCCACGTCACCGGCGCCGCCCGCTACGTCGACGACCTCGCCGCCGGACGCTCGGCCCTCGAGGTCTGGCCGGCCCGCTCGAAGGTCGCCCGCGGCATCCTCACCGCCCTCGACGTGACCCAGGCCCAGAGCCTGCCCGGCGTGCGCCTGGTGCTGACCGCGGCCGACATCCCCGGTCACAACGACATCGGCGCCATCCGCCGCGACGAGGTGCTGCTCGTGCCCGTGGGCGGCGAGGTGCAGCACCACGGCCAGACGCTGGCCTTTGTCGTCGCCGACACCATCGAGCAGGCCCAGGCCGCCGCCGCCGTCGTCGTCGCCGTCGTCGACTCGCTGCCGCCGGTGGTCGGCATTCGCGCGGCCCTCGAGCAGGGCTCGTTCCACGTGCGGCTCGACGGCGAGACTTCGCCGCACACCCTGAAGAAGGGTGACGCGCTGTCGGCGATGAAGCGCGCCAAAAACAGACTGTCATTTGCCATCGACATCGGCGGACAAGAACACTTCTATCTCGAGACCCAGGCGGCCTACGCCGAGCCGGGCGACGAGGGCGATGTGCAGGTCTGGTCGTCGACCCAGCACCCCAGCGAGGTGCAGGCGGCGCTTTCGCATGTGTTGCACATTCCCCGCAATCAAGTGGTCGTCACATCACCCAGGATGGGCGGCGGCTTCGGCGGCAAAGAAACCCAAGGAAACGGACCCGCGGCGCTGGTGGCCCTGGCTGCCCTGAAGCTCAAGCGCCCGGTGCGCCTGCAGTGGGACCGCGACGTCGACATGGAGGTGACCGGCAAGCGCCACCCGTTCTTCGCCCGCGGCGAGGTCGGCTTCGACGACGACGGCCGCGTCACGGCGTTGGTCGCCGAGTTGTTCGCCGACGGCGGCTTCGCGCTCGACCTGAGCGAGAGCATCCACGACCGCTCGATGTTCCACATCGACAACTGTTACGACGTCGAGAACATCCTGGTGTCGGGCCGGGTCTGCAAAACCAACGTCGTCAGCCACACGGCCTTTCGCGGTTTCGGCGGACCGCAGGGCATGCTCGTCATGGAAGACGTGCTCACCCGGGTGGCCCAGCACCGCGGCCTGAACGCCGACGACGTGCGGGCCCGCAATTTCTACCGCTCACACGCGCCCTGGGGCGTCACGCCCTACCACCAGGCCGTCGACGACTTCCGCGTCGGGCGCATGTGGCCCTCGCTGCTGCAGCGCGCCGACGTCGTCGCGCGCCGCCGGGGCATCGAGGCCTTCAACGAGCGCTCGCGCCACGTGAAGCGCGGCCTCTCGGTGACGCCTGTGAAGTTCGGCATCAGCTTCACGGCCAGCTTCCTGAACCAGGCCGGCGCCCTTGTCGTCATCTACCGCGACGGCTCGGTGCAGGTGAATCATGGCGGCACAGAGATGGGCCAAGGATTATACACCAAGATCCTCGGCATCACGCTGCGCGAGCTGGGGCTGCCGGCGCCGTCTTCGGCACACGGGCCGTCACACGGGCCGTCACACGGGTCGTCACCCGGACCGTCACCCGGATCGGGCTCGACGGGTGGCGGTCCGGGCTTCGTGCGGGTGATGCAGACCCGCACCGACAAGGTGCCAAACACGTCGGCCACGGCGGCGTCGTCGGGCGCCGATCTGAACGGCGCCGCGGTGGTCGCCGCCCTGCACGAGATCAAGGCGCGGCTGCGGCCGGTGGCCGCCATCCTCCTCGAGAAGCAGCTCGCAAAGGCGGTGAATCCCGGCGACGTCGTCTTTGCCCACGGCTGCTGCTGGGCGAGCACGCTGCACGCCCAGGGGCATGCCCAGCACGGGCAGTCCCACGCCAGCGCCGACGTCAGCGCCGACGTCAGCGCCGACGGAAAGCGGCAGGGCGTGCCGTTCGCCGACGTCGTCGAAGCCGCCTACCTGCGCCAGATCCAGCTGAGCGCCACCGGCTTCTACCGCACGCCCGACATCGGCTATGATAAAAAATCCGGTCGGGGAAAGCCGTTTCACTACTTCGCATACGGCGTCTGCGCCGCCGAGGTCGAGGTCGACGGCACCACCGGCATGAAGCGCGTCTTGCGCGTCGATGTGCTGCACGACGTCGGCGACTCGCTGCACCCAGCCGTCGATCGCGGCCAGGTCGAGGGCGCGCTGGTGCAGGGCATCGGTTGGCTCACCGGCGAAGAGCTCTTGTGGAGCCCCGACGGCAAGCTGCTGTCGCACTCGGCGAGCACCTACCAGATCCCCACGTTCAGCGACGCGCCGGGCGTGTTCAACGTGACCCTGCTCGACGACGTTGACGCCGCGCAAACGGACGTGGTGCACGGGTCCAAGGCGGTGGGCGAGCCGCCGTTCATGCTCGCCTTGTCGGTGCGCGAGGCGCTCAAAGAAGCGGTGGCCGCGTTTGCCGCCGACGCCGATGCCGCCGGGGAGCGCGTCGTCGTCGACGTACCGAGCCCGCTGACCCACGAGGTGCTGTTCCGCACCATCCAGCGGCTGCGCGGCGGCGCGACCCACCAGCAGGCTTCCTCATCGTCGTCGGCGCCGTCATCGTCGTCGTCGTCGTCGGCGCCGCCGCCAGCGCTGGTGACCGGCACGGGCTGAACGGCGGCCTTGAGAGTCGTTCAGGCGAAGCCGCGGCGTCGGCGCCACCACCACTCGCCCGCGGCCAGCAGCACGACGACGGCGAGGGCGGCGGGGGTGTTCCACAGGGGCTCGGTCTTCTGGCGGTGGACGCGCACCTTGCCGTGGTCGACGAACGGCAGCCCTTTGACGTCGTCGTCGACGTCGACGCTGCGGCCGGCGCCGGCGGCCGACAGCGCCTGCAGGATGTCTTTGCGGGCCTCGCCATAGAGG
>JBKJNL010000461.1:0-6970 GCA_046593615.1 Myxococcota bacterium
GTCGCCGTCGGTGTGGCGCCGCTCCTCGCTGGCCGGCGGTCCGGCCGACCGGACGTCCCTGTGCCTTGCACGGCGGCGCCAGCCTCGACGACGATGCCGCGTGACCGGACCGACCCACTTCGTCACCGCCGAGCCGGCACGTGGGACGGCCTCGCCAAGCACTCGCCGGCACATCGCCTGAGCACATCACCTGAGCCGAGGTCGACCATGGAATCGCTGATCCAGATCAAGTCCCGCCGTTCCCTCGAGGTCGATCGCTCGATGAAGAGCTCGGGCATCACGCTCGTGCCCGGCATGGACATCTGCCAGACCGACCTGCCCCTCGATTGGTATCAAGAAGAATTCCGGCCCTACGTCGAAGAATATCTTGCACTGCCAGACCGCAAGCCTGAGACCATTCTCCCCTGGATGGATTCCTACATTCTGCCGGCTCTTGACCACTTTGGCTCCAAGATCATGCTGCTGGCCCATTACTACATGGGTGGCGAAATCGTGAAGCTGGTCGAGCGCTACGGCGGCCGCGTCGCCGACAGCTACGAGCTGGCTCTGCAGGCCCAGCGCAAGCCCGACGTCGAAATCTTTGTCGAGTCGGCCGTCCACTTCATGGCCGAGACCATCGCCATCCTCAAGCACCCCCACCAGCAGGTGTGGATCACGAACCCGAAGTCGGGCTGCACCATGGAGGCCCTGGCCAAGGAAGATATGGTTTTGCCGCTGTTCGATGAGCTCTATGCACGGTACGGCGAAGACCTGATGGTCATCTGCTACATGAACACCAGTGGTCGCCTCAAAGCGCTGGCAGGACGCACCGGTGGAGCAGTGTGCACCTCGTCGAATGCTTATACGATCATGAACTGGGCCGTGATGCAGGGCAAGAAGATCTTCTTCGTCCCCGACCAGCACCTCGGCCGCAACTCGGGCCGGAAGGTCGGCATCAAGGACGACGAAACCTTTCTGTGGCCCGCCGGCTGGGAGGGCGCGCAGAAGTCGCTGACGTCGTTGTCGCCGGCGGAGCTCGCGAAGCTCGACAAGAGCAAGCTCGTGTTGTGGGGCAGCTTCTGCGGCGTGCACACCGTCTTTCAGACGAGCCACGTCGCCCACTGGAAGGCCCGGGGCTTCCGCGTGGTCGTGCACCCCGAGTGCCCCATCGACGTCGTCGAGGCCGCCGACGGCGCCGGCTCGACCAAGTTCCTGTGGGACGCGCTGTTGACGGCAAAGCCCGGCGACAAGATCGCCATCGGCACCGAAGGCCACTTCGTGAAGAACGCCATCGACTACAGCAAGCAGCACGGCTTCACCGTCGTGAACCTCGCCGACGTGCCCGGCACCTCGATGGGCTGCGGCTGCGCCACGATGTCGCGCAACGATCCGCCGCACCTCGTGGCGATGCTCGACCTCTTGAAGAAGGGGCAGGCGCCGGCGCTGAACCGCGTCGAAGCCGGCGACGTCGTCGACGAAGCCACCGGCGCCCGGGAGCGACTCGATGTCGGCAGCCAGGCCGAGATCGCCGCCGACGCCCGCAAGTCGCTCGAGCGCATGATCGCCCTCACCGAGGCCGCCTCAAAGGCCTGAGCAAGAGGGCTGTCGGCCCGTTGACCGGCCCGTTGACCCGCGCCGGGCCCTCCTCCACGACGGGGTCGTGAAAGCAGCAGACTTCGAGAAGCTCGGCCTCCTCTACCTGGGCGGGACGACGACGCCAGCGCCGAACACCGCGCCGAACACCGCGCCGAACACTGCGCCGAACACTGCGCCGAACACCGCGCCGAACACCGCGCCGAACTCAGCGACGAACGCAGCGCCGAACACAGCGCCGAACACCGCGACGAACGCAGCGCCGAACACAGCGCCGAACACGGCGATGACGCCGTATCTGCTCGAGAGCCGGCAGCTCGTCACCCACGCCGTCATCGTCGGCATGACCGGCAGCGGCAAGACCGGCCTCGGCGCCGTGCTCCTCGAAGAAGCTGCCCTCGACGGCATCCCGGCCATCGTCATCGACCCCAAGGGCGACCTCGGCGATCTGCTGCTGACTTTTCCGACGCTCGATGCCCGTGAGCTCGCTCCCTGGGTGCCGCAGGGCGAAGACCCCGTCGTCGTCGCGGCCCGGCTCGGCGAAGGGCTCGCCCAGTGGGGACAAGACGGCGCCCGCGTCAGCGCCTACGCCGCCGCCGTCGACCGCGTCATCTACACGCCGGGCTCGGCCGCCGGCCGCCGGCTGTCGATGGTCGGCAGCTTCGCCGCCCCCGACCAGGTCCACGCGCAGGCCGACGGCCAAGACGCCGTCGCCGCCGAAGACGCCCGCGAAGCGGCGCGGGCCCGGGCGACGTCGCTGTCGTCGAGCCTCTTGACCCTCGCTGGCGTCGACGCCGACCCGGTGCAGAGCCCCGAGCACATCCTGGTGTCGAACCTGTTCCTGCACGTGTGGAGCAGCGGCGAGAGCGTCGACGTCGCGGGCCTGCTGCGGCTCATCCAGCAGCCGCCCTTCGCGCACATCGGCCTGCTCGACACCGAGAGCGTCATCCCCGCCGCGAAGCGGCAGGCTTTGGCGCTGCGCTTGAACAATGTGTTTGCGTCGCCGGCGATGCAGGGGTTCCTCGAGGGCGACCCACTCGACGTGCAGCGGCTGCTGTTCACCGCCGACGGCAAGCCCCGCCTGTGCGTCATCAACATCGCCCACCTCGACGACGCCATGCGCATGTTCTGCGTGACGCTGCTGCTGAACGAGGTGCTGGCCTGGGTGCGCAAGCAGCCGGGGACGTCGTCGCTGCGGGCCCTGCTCTACATGGACGAGGTCGCCGGCTACTTCCCGCCGGTGGCCAACCCGCCCAGCAAGGGCCCGATGCTGACCCTGCTCAAGCAGGCCCGCGCCTTTGGCGTCGGCTGCGTGCTGGCGACGCAGAACCCCGTCGACGTCGACTACAAGGGCCTGGCCAACGCCGGTGTGTGGTTCCTCGGGCGCCTGCAGACCGAGCGCGACAAAGCGCGCGTCATCGAAGGCCTCGAAGGCAACGCCGGCGCCACCGGCCGCAGCTTCGCCAGAGCCGACGTCGACGTCGCGCTGTCGTCGCTGCCCAAGCGGACCTTCTACGTCCACAACGTGCACGCTCCGCAGGCGGTGCTGTTCAGCACCCGCGCGACGCTCTCGTACCTGCGCGGCCCGCTGACCCCCGCCGAGATTCGCCGCCTCAGCCAGGCGCCGGCGACGACGACGACGGCGGCGACGGCGGCGACGACTGCGACGACTGCGACGACTGCGGCGACGAAGACGGCATCACCCGCCGGCACACGACCCGTGGTGCCAGCCGGCGTCTTTGAGGGCTTCGCCAGCGCTCCGGCCGGAGCGCTGCGGTGCGCGCCGCACCTCTACGTCAAAGCCTCGGTGCACTACGCGCAGGCAAAGGCGCGCGTCGACGTGTGGCGCACCGTCTGCCTCGCCGTCCCCTTCGTCGACGGCAACCCCGACCACGCCGCCGCCGTCGACCTCGCGAAGCAGACGCTGGCCGCGGCGCCACCGCCGGGCGCGTCGTTCGACGAGCTGCCGGCGCCCGCGCAGCGCGAGAAGAGCTACGCCGGTTGGAGCAAGAGCGCGCAGCTGGCCATCGTCAAGGAGCGTCCGTTGGTGTTGCTGCGCAGCGACGCCGTCGACGTCGTCAGCCAGCCCGACGAAGACAAGGGCGCCTTTGTGCGGCGGGTGGCCGAGCGCACCCGCGCGCTGCGCGACGAGCAGGTGCAAGCGCTCAAGGCGAAGTGGCAGCCGAAGATCGAGCGCGCCGACGACAAGCTGGCCGCCGCGCGCGACAAGCTGGCCCGCATCGACGCCGCCGCCGACGCCGCCAACCTCTCCACCGCCGTCGACGTCGGCGCCTCGGTGCTTGGCGCGTTGTTCGGCTCGCGCCGCTCGATCACCGCCGCCGCCGGGCGCGCCGCGCGCGGGGCCTCGCGGGCCGCCGGCAAACACGGTGACGTCGGGCGGGCCCGCGCCGCCGTCGACGAAGCCGCCGCAGCCACGCAGGCCGTGCAAGCCGAAGCCGTCGCCGACATCGAAGCCCTGCAGGCGTCCCTCACGCGCGGCGCTGCCGAGCTCAACGAGGTGCGGGTCGCCGCCGCCCGCGCCGACGTCATCGTCGAGGTCTGCGGCCTCGTCTGGCTGCCGGTCGCCTGACCCCGCACGACGACGAAAAAGCGACGCCGAAAAAGCGACGACGAAAAAGCGACGACGAAAAAGGCGACGACGAAAAAGCGACGATGCGGGTCGCCGCACGGCCCTCAGGCGACGTTGACCTGGCCTGCCGGCAGCGGGTGCAGCACGGGGATCGCCAGCGTCCAGCCGGGCTTGCAGACGTCGGGGTCGGTGATGATCGTCTTGTTGGCCTCGACGATGGCCGGGTACTTCATGGGGTCGCCGTACATGTGCTTGGCGATGAGCGAGAGCGTGTCGCCCTGCTTGGTCGTGTAGGCGATCGCCTGGATGGGCGGGACGCGGATGATCCAACCGGGCTCGACCTTGTCGACGTCCTTGATGAGCGGCTGGTTGGCGTCGCCCAAGACCGGGTAGGCCATGATGATGCCGTAGTAGCGCTTGGCGATGAGCGAGAGCGTGTCGCCTTTCACGACGGTGTGGAACACGCCGGGCGGCGCGGTCGGAGCCGTCAGCTCGCTGTCGTCGACGCGGTCGACGCCGGCGTGGTTGCCGACGCACTGGATGGCTTTTTCTTTGTCGGCCTGCGTCTTTGCCTGGCCCGACAGCTTGGCCACCTTGGCCGGCGTGACGAACACCTTGAAGTTGTCGATGCCGAGGTTGAGCGCGCCCACCGCCGCCATGAGGCTGGCGTTCATCTTGTCGATCAGCACCCGCTCGGCCTGCAGCCGCGCGGCCTCGTCGTCGATCTTCTTGACGCGCTCTTGCTCCTCGAAGTGATCGATGCCGAGCTTCTTGCCGATGTTCGAAACGAAATCCCACATGCCCATCACAGCCTCCGGTGAAACGGTCGCTGCGGGTCTAGCAACCGCCGGCGCGGGGCAAGCAGGTCGTCGGCGATTCAGCGCTCGTCGAGCTCAAAGACCGTGGGCGGCAGGTCGCACTCGTTGCTGGTGACGTTCATGAAACGCACGCCGTCGTCGTCGACGATGCCGGACTGTGAATGGATGTGGCCGAACAGATGGACGCGCGGCTTCACCTGCCGCACGCGCAATCGCAGATCGGCGCAGCCGACGTAGCGGTCGTCGTCGTGTTCGCCGTCGTCGTGCACCGGCAGGTTCCGGTAGGCGGCGACGTCGTCGAGGATGCGCTGCGGCGGTCCGTGGGTGATGAGCACCGCGGTGCCCGGCGGGATGAGCGCCCACTTTGCGGCGAGGGCCGCGCCGCGCGGCAGCATGAAGGACCAATCCAGGAACTCTGGCGTCCACGGCGAGCCCCAAAAGGCGACGCCGTCGATGACGACGCCGCTGTCTTCGAGGAACGTCACGCCGGGCCAGGCGGCGACGACGTCGGCGCGCTCGTGTTCGAGACAGCGGTCGTGGTTGCCGGCGACGAACAGCCTGTGGCGGTGGGGCAGCCGATGGAACCAGGCGAGAAAGATCTCGAGCTCTGCGCGCTCGCCGCCGCGGCAGACGTCGCCCGCGCAGATGACGACGTCACCGTCGGGCACCTTGAGCTCGTCGTGGAACTGGTGGGTGTCGGCAAAGGCGACGATGCGCATCGCCGATTCTACGCTCAGCCGCGCTGGATGAGCTGCTCGTAGCTGCCCGCGATGTGGCGCGAGAGGATCAACAGCTCGCCGACGTCGGAGTCGACGTGCTGGTCGTGGCCGTTGTCGACGACGAGGAGGTTCACGCAGCGGCCGCGCACCAGCACCGGCAGCACCGCGATCGACTTCGGCAGCTTGCGGCCCGTCGCTTTGATCCACGCGCCGTGAATGGCGAATTTCTGCAGCGGCCCGAGGTGGTGCGCCCGGCTCTCGGCGACGAGCTGAAACACCGATGGTGCGTCGCGCGGCAGCGAGACGTCGACGAGCCGCTCGGTCTCGTAGCCGTCGCCGACACCCTGGAAGCCGACGAACGCGTGCGGGTAGACGGTCAGCAGACAGGCCCGTGCGAAGCGCGCCTTTGCCGCGCGCAAGACAATGCGGGCGATGTCGTCGCGACCGCTGGCGGTCTTCAACAGCTCGACGGCGGTGTCGAAGGGCAGCGGCGACATGTCCGGCGGCAGCGGTGCAATCTGCGAGCTGTTGCTGAGCGGCAGACCGTCGAAGGGCGACGCCGGCCGCGGCGCTCGGGCCTCGACAGCGTCGTCGACGACCTCGAGCAGCTCGACCTCGTCGAGCAGGCCGGCCTGCAGCGAGCGGGGCACGGCGCGCATGGGGTTCGTGACCAGCACGCGCTGCCAGTCTTCGGTCTTGCCGATCGGCGCCGACAGCGGCGAGGACATCACCGCCGGCGACGACGAAGCGGTCGGCGGCGACGAAGCGGTCGACGCCGACAGCGGCAGCGATGAGAGCGACGACGACGACGACGACGAATCGGTCGCGGTCACCGGCTCGATGGTCGGGTAGTGGGCGGAGGGCTGGCGCGCGGGCGGTGGCGCGCGGTCGCGCTCGGGCTCGTCGGGCCCGTCGGGCATGGCCACGCCGGCCACGAGACGCAGGCGCATGGGGCGTGTGCTGTCACTCCAATCGGGAACCTCGACGACGGGCGGTCCATCGAGGGCCTGCAGCTGGGCCAACGACATCTCGCTGCTGGCCTCGGCGGTGACCTCGGGGATGGTGCTGCCGGCGGCCTCGCGGGACTCGGCCCACGGCGGCGCCAGAGTTGGCGCATTCGACGGGACAGGCGATGGGGCGGCCGTTGCACGCTGCGGCACGGACGGCGAAGTCGGCGAAGTCCACGACGGCCCCGACGGCGGCCGCAGCGTCGGCGAGGAGACGTCGTCGGGCAGCGCGGCGTCGTCGTGGGCGTGGCCGGCGGCGATGCG